>CAYLVL010000046.1:0-11710 GCA_964387135.1 uncultured Planctomycetota bacterium | reverse complement strand
ACGCCGGATTTCTCCTCATCTCCCGGGAAAACCTCGAACAGACCGGCCCGCTGACCACCCAGGCTCTTCGCGAGATCAGAAGGCATCCCTACCTTGCGGCCCGCGCTCTGTCACCTCTCAGGAACAAGCTCCCCAAGGCGGCGCAGGATGTCATCCTGCTCCACCACGAGCGGGAGGACGGCAAGGGCTACCCGCTGGGAAGGTCGGGAGACGCCATTCCGAGAGTTGCGATGATGGCGCACATACTGGACGCGTATACCGCCCTTGTCAGCCCGCGACCGCATCGAGACGCGCTCACACCACATCAGGCGGTTGCGATCCTTCTCAGGGATTCAGGAACCAGTTTCAACAGATCGATGCTCCGGAAGTTCATCGAGCGCACAGGCAGATACCCTCTCGGGAGCGCAGTTGTTCTATCCAGCAATGAAGTCGGGGTGGTCGTAGGAATCGGGAAAGGCGGACCGTATAATCCGGTAGTCGATGTCTACTTTTCGAAGCACCATCGGTTCTCGCATACGCCGCAACGGGTGGACCTGGGCGAGGACGAGCTGAGGTACGTGCGCCATGTCATGAGATAGAAGCGTTCCCAATGTAATGATAATCGGGCAAGTCGATTTTGATGCCCTAGGGGTGGCCTTGCGATCATGTGTCAATAATAACGTAGATGTCATATTAAGGGAAATATTAAGTTCTCGGTCATTCCGCCGGGTGGCACCTTACTTGAAAATAAAACTGTCATTTCATATTATTTGCGATAATTAGCGAATTTTTGCGGCCAACAGCCCTCGCTATGCATTCACCGCTTTTTCCTCCGAATTTCAGATGATTTTCGGTTCCTGCACCGCTCCACATTCAGGCTCCTTGCGACCAAAGCAAGCAACAGAATCGAGCATGAAATAGCGAACCAGCCCACGTGATTTTCACCCGACATCCCCATCGCGGGCACCAGCGAAAAGCCCAGGGCCCCATAGATGAAATCGAGCACGTAGCCCAATGCAAGGGCGCAAACCGCGATCGAGCCGAGATAGATAGCCAGCGACTTCGCGCCAAGAGTCCTGAGCACGACTGCCATCGTGGCTGCATTTGTCGCTGGTCCCGCGAGAAGGAATACAAGGGCCGCTCCCGGCGAAAGGCCCTTCAGGACAAGCGCGGCGGCAAAGGGGGTCGATGAAGTAGCGCAGATATAAAGGGGAACTCCCGCAACAAGCATGATGAGCATCGGCATGATTCCCCGACCGAGGTGCGTCTCGAAGAAGCCGGGGGGCAGAATGTGGGCGACAATCCCTGCAAGGACGATTCCCACAAGCAGCCATCTGCCGATGTCGGCAAGGAACTCCCCGAAAGTGTAGTCGAGGCTTTCCAGGATGCGATCTCGGAACGGCTCGTGAGCGTTCGGGGTCGGAAGAGCAGCCTGGCAACCCTCCGCGCATTCACAGGCTACCGGAGCGGTTGAGGCAGGCGTAATTCTGTCCGGTGCTGCCGTTATTCCCTTGACGAAGCTATTCTCCAGGAAGCCGGCCGTGATTGCGGTCACAAACGCGGCGATCGGACGGAACACAGTCATGATCGGATCCATCAGCGCCCAGGTAATCGCTATCGAGTCAACGCCGGTCTCGGGAGTGGAGATGAGAAACGACATTGTCGCTCCCCTGCCCGCTCCCTGCTTCCTGAGACCAATCGCGGCGGGCAGGACACCGCACGAGCATAGAGGAATCGGTATACCGAACAACGCCGCCTTGACCACGCCGCCGTTGCCTGACCTGCCCAGATGCCTGCGCACCAGCCTGTCGGGGATCACAGCCCTGATGATCGCCGCCGCAATGAAACCGAGCAACACGTAAGGCGCGGAGTCATTAAGGATGCCCCAGCTTGCGCGGAGAACACCAAGACCGAAGTCGATCGCAGGATTCATCAGGGAGCCTGTCGCCCCTCCCCGATATGCTTCAGACCCTGGTCAATCAGCCTGCGCACATGCTCGTCGTCAAGCGAGTAATAGACCATTTTCCCGGCTTTGCGGAATTTCACCAGGCGCGCCATTCTTAAAAGCCTTAGCTGATGCGAGATTGCCGACTGAGACAGATTGATGATCGCGGCGAGGTCGCATACGCAGAGCTCGGAGACAGACAACGCCCTCAGGATCTTCACCCTCGTGGGATCGGCAAAAGCTTTGAAGAGGTCGGCCAGTCTGCGGAGGTCCTCTTCGTCGCCCATCCGCTCGAGGACCTTCGCGACACTCTTTTCGTGTACACAGGGAACCTCGCAGAGAGGAGCACGCTCCAACTCGCTGTTAGCTGAATACCTGCTCATGCGTTCAATTATAAGGAGGATTCAGGAAAACCGCAAGCCCCGTAGGCAACGCAGCGATTTCTACGGCCTGTGCATTCTCTGGTAGAGGTACCAGGAGCCGCCTGCGAAGAAGGGCATGAGAGCCATGAACGCCACTCCGAGCTTGATCGATTCAGGTGGATTCGATTCTCCCGAAGCTTCCGCGAAGGCCGTTACACTAAAAGCGATGCAGAGAACGGTCATCGAAGCCAGGATGATGAACGCGAACTTGAGGAGCTTCCTCTTGAAGCCAAGCTCAACCATGCTCTGGCTGACATTGCCTATTATTCGTTTAAGCATCGCGCATCCTCCCCCGAAACCCGTCGGGACGGTTCATGAACGGCTTCAATAGCATCACCCCGTGGAGAATCCCGTTCGCTTATCGTCCTTGAAGCGACTCAAGATGACTGCTCAATCGACTCGGTGTGGTTTGCGCAATCACCCCGGTGGGCTTATCATGAAACGCGAAAAGGTGGAAAATATGGGATCAGACCGCAAGCTCGTCGGCGCGATTCTCGCGGCCGGAAAAGGCTCAAGACTTCAGCCGCTCTCGGAGGCGTACCCGAAACCCCTGCTTCCGATCTGCAACAAGCCGATCGTCGGCTACCAGTTGGAATACATGCGGAAACTCGGAATCGACGAGGCGTTTCTGGTCGTGGGCGAGCTTGGGGAGATGTTCGAAAGGCATTTCGGCGACGGCTCATCGTACGGAATAAAGCTCCATTACCTTACGCAGGAGACGCAACTTGGGATCGCGCACGCGGTGATGAAGCTCGAGCAGTATATCTCCACGCCGTTTCTGCTCTTCCTTGGGGATATTTTCATCATCTCCGACACGCTCGACGACATGGTCAGGCAGTGGCGCGAGAAGGATGCCGATGCGGTACTGGCGGTGAAGAAGGACACGCCGGAGAACATCAGGCGCAATTTCGCCATCGCGCTCGACGACAAGGGCCGAGTGACCAGGGTTATCGAGAAGCCGCGATATCCGGTCAACGATCTGAAGGGCTGCGGGATTTACCTTTTCGACGTGAGCATTTTCGACGCCATCCGGCGAACCCCGCGAACCGCGATGCGCGACGAGTACGAGATAACAGAGTCGATCCAGATCTACATAGAGGACGGTCATCCCGTTTATGTAAGTCACGCTCTTCAGGACGACATCAACATCACATTCCCCGAAGACCTGATCGACTGCTGCATACGTGAGATGAAGCATCGGGGGGTGGACAAGGTGATCGGAGAGGACGCGTTTTTCCGGGGGTCGCCGGAGATACGATGGTCGGTGATCGGGAACAACGCGATGATCGACGGGGACGGTCCGATCGAGGAGTGCGTGGTGTTTCCCAACACGCGCGTCAAGCACGAGGGACATATCAAGAGGATGATCATCACCCCGGAGTACGAGCTGGAGTTCTGACTTGCTACACACACATTCTCGCTTCGCTCGAGGGTGTTGATGATTATCCTGCCCCCCGTAAGAACCGGGAGTCAGTCTGTGGCACACACAGCGCGGAGCGATGTGTGTGCTTTCTCGGAATTCCGAAGAGCACACACATTCTCGCTTCGCTCGAGGGTGTGTGCCACAGGTCACAGCAGAGGGAAAGACTCCTTGTTAATCCTTAGAGGGCCTGTTTCATCTAAGAGCCACGCCCTGGCGCTCGACCAAGGCCAGTCCTCGGGCTTCTCGACGAGCCCTCGCCGCACAGGATTGTAGTGGATGTAATCAACGAGTTCGTAGATTGCACCGGGTTCAGTCAAATTACGGTCGTGGCCCCCTCCGGGTTGCCACAATCTGTACTTGGGTTTCTTCAGGCCAGTTCTCATGTCCTTGAGCTGACTCGATTGCATAGCCCGAAGGCTACGCAGAATCTTGAATGCAACTGGATGCTTCACAGACCGCAAGATGTCCGAGACCGTGTAAATTTCGTCTCTCGGATGGATAAGCATGTGCACGTGTTCAGGCATTATCACCCATGCCCAGAGATCAAAGGCGTGTGTTGCACGTGCTTTTTCTATGCTCTCAACGAGAATTTGACAGACATTGTCACTTCTCAGGAACGTCCTGTTCCTGAAGCACGTGAAAGTCAATCCATGCGCGTGCCCCGGGACGTTGTATCTCTTGCATCTCTTTCTGTAGCCACCCGAGACCTTCATTCGCTGCTCCTTGACTTAAATCCTGCAAAACACCGGGGTTGCAGTTGCACATAGCGCACACCTTGTGGCACACACAGCGCGGAGCGATGTGTGTGCTTTCTCGGAATTCCGAAGAGCACACACATTCTCGCTTCGCTCGAGGGTGTGTGCCACAGGCTTGTGCCCCGAGGGGTGATCGTCAGCGACTCGCTGTTCGGGTCGAAAATCCCGAGATCGATCGCGAGATTCTCGTCGTGATGGGTTGAATGTCGAGCCTTGCAGACCTCCACGTAGCCGTTTTCCAGAAGGGAATCCAGCGCATCGCCGAACTGCGGATCGAGCCGCACCTTCTGAGGGCTGGGGATCATTTCGGGATGATCGATGGCCTCGCATTCATCGACAATCGACAGGATCTCGTACGCTGCACAGTTCATCCCGCACCTCTGCTGATGGTTGGTAGCCGGTTACCTAAATAACGTGCGGGAAGCGAAAATCCTGACAGCCAAAATCGGATTTTCCTGGGTGAACGCAAAAAGAGCCGTCACCCGGTCCGGTGACGGCTTCAGTAGCGGGATCCAAAGAGCGCTCAGATGGTGGACTGCCTGCTTTTTCCCACCCCGGCCGCAAGCGCTTTCTTCAACTTCTCAATGAGGAACTCGTTTTGATGCTGATTGCCGATCGACACCCTCGCGCATGTCGGCGCTCCGAAAATCCATCCCGGTCGCACTATCACTCCCTCGTGGAGGAGAAAGTCATTGATCTCCTTCGCGTCGTGTCCGAAGTCGACCCAGATGTAGTTCCCCTGGGTGGGATTGTATTTCAGGCCGAGCTCGTCGAACTGCTCGTACAGGTATTTCCTCCCGTCCAGCACCATCCGACGGGCTTTCTTCATGTGCTCCTCGTCCTTGAGTGCCGCGACAACAGCCACCTGAGCCAGCGAATTGACGGAGAACTTGATTCTCAGCGTGTCGAGCATACTGGCAAGATCCG
Source organism: uncultured Planctomycetota bacterium (assembly GCA_964387135.1). Taxonomy (GTDB): domain Bacteria; phylum JAJVIF01; class JAJVIF01; order JAPKYR01; family JAPKYR01; genus CAYLVL01. The sequence continues at coordinate 6,259 of CAYLVL010000046.1, read as the reverse complement.
GATGCATGACCCCGTAGCCGCATCTCAGACCGGCCAGCCCGATGATCTTGGAGAACGTGCGGAGAGTGACAAGATTCTCGTGCCCCTGCTTGTAAAGCTCGATGCCGTCACAGATGTCCTCATGGTCGACGAACTGCTGGTAGGCCTCATCCAGCACCACTATCGCGCGGCCGTCGACCTTGTCGAGGAACTCAACCACCTCGCTCCTCGGCTCGTAGGTTCCGCTTGGGTTGTTCGGGTTGTCGATCCAGATGATCTTGGTTCGATCCGAGATGTGCCTGGCGAACTGTTTCAGATCGTTCCGATAGTCGGGATGTCCGATACCGATCTTGGTCGCATCGTACATCTGGCACATGATCTCGTAGATCATGAATGACGGCTGTCCCATGATCGACTCGTCGCCCGGCCCGAGCATGGCCTGCGCGAGCAGGTAGATGATCTCCACAGCCCCGTTACCGACTACCACCGACTCCACGGGTACGTCGTGCAGCTCGGCAAGCGCGTGCTTCAGATAGAAAACGGAGTCCTCGGGATAGAGCCAGAGATTCGGGAGCTCTTCCCTGATAGCCTCAAGGGCGAGCGGGGACGGCCCGAGGGTGTTTTCATTCGAAGCCAGCTTGACGATCTCGCCGGTGATCCCGAGCTCGCGCTGGACCTCCGCGATCGGTTTGCCGGGTACGTATGGTCGCACCTTCAGAAGATGGGGGTGTATGAAACGCCTGACATCAGCCATTACGTCAACCTCCGGGGCTTGATTTGGGAAACGGTATTGTATCACTACAAGACTGGTGGGTTAAACCCAACAAAGGCAAGCTCTCCGGCGATGCTTCCATAACATCGCGGGCTGCTGATGATGGAGAACGGAGCGTACATGAAAGCAAAAGCCGATGCGGAGGCTGCAAGTCGGGCGAAAAGCCCCTCTCCCTCCGTAATGACCGACTTTCTCTCATCCGGCGTGGCAAGCTCGATTGTCCAGTCCATCAGGCGATCCCCCTCAGGACTAGTCTTCGATGCCTCGTCAACGACCCAGATCCCCAGCAGTCGGGACAACGTGCGAAGTCCGGGCGAGAACTTCGGCAGCTCTCTCCGACGCTTACTGACCTCCTCGGCCTGATACCACGGGTTCACCGTCAGGAGCCACACGTCACGCCAGGGATCGTTCTGGAGAATGGCGGCAATGTTTTCATATCGCATCCCAACGAGCCTCTTGCGATGCTCGTCGAATCCCATCGTCCTGAGTGTGAACCTCCCCTCATCTTGATGGAGAACCCAGCCCTTCTTCCAGAGGAATTCGTAGAGCTCGTTCAAATCGATCCATTCCGGCAGCATCCAGAGGGAAGGGGCGACTTTCCGCCACTTGCGCTCCTTCCGGTCGGCGGAAGCATTGAGCGTCTCTATGTCGGCGTCGTCCATCAGGTAGCGCAGGACGGGTCGGGGATGGTCGCGGATGAATCGCTCGAGGAGCAGCTTCGACTGCTGCTCATACTCAGGGCCGGAGCCGCCGATCTCCCAGACGGGAAGCTCGGGATCGACGCGACGGATGAAGCGATCCGACATGATCCGCGTGTACTCTTCGCCGATTGTGTCGAAAGGGTCGCTCATGGCCCCTGGTCTCCCCCGATCAATCTATCACTTGATCGATGTAAACAGGACGGACGAATGGGCATGCAAGATGCAATTGACGATGTTTGGGGCTATAATTCTTCGCCCTTTTGCCGGGAGCGGTACCGATGCCCCAGATTATCGTTGAGAATCTCGTGAAGACGTTTCGGGTTGCCGAGCGCGATCCCGGCATGTGGGGAGCCGTCAGGGGCCTGGCAAGCAGACGATACCGGATAATCCGGGCGCTTGACGGGATAGGCTTCACGCTGGAAGCCGGATAGCGGGAGAGTGGAATTGCTCGGTCGAGTGCCGTGGAGAGAGCGCATCGAGTATGTCGGCAGGATCGGGGTGGTTTTCGGACAGCGAACGCAACTCTGGTGGGACCTTCCCGTAATCGAGTCGTTCGATCTCCTGAAGGACATATACAGGGTCCCGGAGGACCAATACGGGGAAACGCGGGATGAGTTGATCGACCTTCTGAGCCTCGGCGACATCCTCGACACGCCGGTACGTCAACCGAGTCTCGGGCAGAGGATGCTCTGCGATCTCGCGGCGTCGCTTCTGCATTCGCCCGCGATTCTGTTTCTGGACGAGCCGACGATCGGGCTGGACGCGGTGTCGAAACTAGCCCTGCGGGATTTCATCAAGACTATCAACCGGGAGCGAAGTGTGACAGTAATCCTCACGACGCACGACATGGACGATATCGAGGCGTTGTGCGAGAGGATCATCGTGATAGGGAACGGGAAGATACTGTCCGACGGGTCGCTGAAGGAACTCAGGGCGAGGATATCAAGCGAAAGGCGATTGGTGGTGCATTTGCGGCACGATGATGTGGAGGTTTCCGATCCGGAGGCTGAGGTCGTAGGGCGTGACGGAAACATCGTTCGGTTGAGGTTCTATCCGGATGAGGTTCCGGCGGCTGCGCTGATAAGCAGGATTGTGTCGAGGTACAAAGTGACCGATCTGTTTGTCGAGAATCCGCCGATCGAGGAGATAATCGCGAAGCTGTACGAGGAGATTGATTAAGGCCGGCTGGCAGCCGGCGGTCCTGCCGCCAGGGATGGCGGCGTTCCAAGATTGGATGGGGGCGTTCCAAGATTGGATGGGGGCGTTCCAAGATTGGATGGCGGCGTTCCAAGATTGGATGGGGGCGTTCCAAGATTGGATGAGGGCGTTGCGGGATTTCGAAATGAGGGCGTATCTGGCGATAATCAGCGCAAGGTTTCGGATGCTGCTCCAGTACAGGGCTGCTGCGGTGGCGGGCGCGCTCGCGCTGGGACGGATGATGCTCAAGCGAGGAGTCAGAATCATGGTGGTCCAGGGAGGACGACGATGATCGACACAATGAAGCTCCACATCAGGTTCGTCGGCATCTCGATTCGGGCGCAGATGCAGTACAAAACGTCGTTCATCATGGCTGCCCTCCGGAACCTTCTGATCACCGCGATCGAGTATTCTCGGTATCTGGGCTCTGTTCGACAGGTTCGGGAGCCTGAGAGACTGGAGCCTTCCGGAAGCGGCATTATTTTACGGCATCGTCAACACGGCGTTCGCCATTTCTGAGAGTGTGGTGCGTGGATTCGACATATTCCCTGCGATGGTGAAGAGCGGCGACTTCGACAGGCTCCTTCTGCGACCCCGATCAACGATATTCCAGGTGGCCGCGATAGAGATCCAGTTGATGAGGGTCGGCAGATTTCTCCAGGGGCTGGTTGTTCTTCTCTGGGCCGCTGATGCTGTTGATATTGTCTGGACCGCTCCGAAGATTCCACTCATCATTGGGACGATACTGGGAGGAGCATGCGTTTTCTCCGGGTTCTTTATCCTGGGAGCGACGCTGTCGTTCTGGACCGTGGAGACGCTGGAGATAATGAACACGATAACGTACGGGGGTGTCGAGACCGCGTCATATCCCCTGGTGATTTACCGGCAGTGGTTTCGGAGAGTTTTCACGTTCGTCGTTCCACTCGCGCTGGTCAATTATTTCCCGGCGCTGGCGATCCTGGGGCGTCCCGATCCAACTGGGCACGGGCAGTTGAGGGGGCGGATCATGCTCAGGATGAGCATGGACCGAAAACCCCACTGCTGGAAGCAGTTGGCACGAGGAAGCAGTTGGCACGAGGAAGCGGTTGGCACGAGGAAGCAGTTGGCACAACAGCTCATACAAACGACTACATGCGGAAGAACTCGGCTTCCTTGCCCGGCCAGCCGGTGAAGCGGATCTTGTTGAAGATCATGCCGCTCAAGAGTTTCGGGAAGAAATCGGTTGATTTCTGCGGCATGCGCTCGCCGGCTGACGCGACATCCCTGACCTCGCTCACCTTGGTCGCGTTCATGACGAACAGGGCGTTGCCGTTCGGGTCGGTATCGAGCTCCTTCAGGCCGTCCTCGACCTCGCGGTGGTACTTCACATTGGTCTGCTGAGCGAGCTTCTCCGCATCAATGCCGAGTATCTGTTCCAGCAGCGCGACGTGGAGAACGTTGACGTCGAGATTGCGCCATGTCTCCGACCGATCACTGGGCAGAAGCGCCTTCATGACATCCTCAGACCTCAGGGTAAGAAGAGCCGCCGATCTGTCCTTGAAATAAACAAGAATCGCATGCCTGCCTTCCTCGGCCCCGATTTCCTCGAGCTTCATTCTCATGGCCTTGTCCGCGCCCGTGCCGATCTCGCATGACGGTTCTTCCTCGATATCGAAGTTCTCGCCCGCCAGTCGGAGGAACTCGTCCTTGTTGAAATTCGGGATCGAGTGGACATAGCGATGGGTTGGCAAAACGACAAGCCCGGGATCGTCCATGCTGATCAGCGTCATCAGGCAGTTCTCCGGGTTCTCCGTTCCTTCCGTGGCAAGGCCGATCAGGTCCATAGCCTTCATATAGTTGCGGGCGGTCTCGGTGCGATGATGCCCGTCGGCTATAAACAGGTCATGAGGCTTGAGGAATTCCTGGATCGAGGAGATATCTGCGGCGTCGGTGATCGCCCACAGCCTGTGGATGCAGTCGAAGTCATCCTTTGCAACAGCAATTGGATCGTGAGCGCCGGCGGTTTTGTCCAGAATGGCGTTGATTATGCCTTCGGGATCGGGATAGAGAATGAAAATGTGTCCGGTATGGCTGCCGGTCGCCCACATGAGGTTGAGGCGATCTGCCTTGGGACCCTCCAGTGTGCGCTCGTGAGCCTTGACCTCGGTCTCGCGAAGGTTGACGAGGAGAGTTACGCCTTTCCTGGTGCGGGTTACTCCGCCGACCGTGTACTCCTGGTAGTACGGATACATCGCCGGCTCGCCATCGCGCACCAGTACTCCTTCTTTCAGCCAGTTGTGCATGAAATTGCGGGCACGGATATAGCGGTTGTCCGTCGGAGTGTCGGGCTCAACCTCGGCCTTTATGATACGGGTGAAGTTGTTGTCGTGTCTTCGATAATAGACCTTCCTCATATCGTCGTTGATCTTGTCGTATGGCTGTGTAACGACGTTCGTGAGATCACCGACCTTGTCAGTGTTGTAGCGTATCCCTCTGAACGGAAAAACCTCGATCATGGTTGATCCTCACTCTCATTCGTGCTGTTGCTGTACTCGGTAAGCTCGATAAGGACAGCGCCTTCGCCCATCGCAACCGACACTCCCTCGAACGGAAGCTCAATGAGGGGATCCAGGGTGTACGGCCAGACAAGCTCGGCCGGTCGCTCGATTGTCACTCCCTTGTCGGGACGGTCGAAATAGCCGACAAGGATGAAGCCCTCGACCGGTCCCTGACGGCGGGAGACATACGGCACGTAGGTAAAACCGCCCGGGTAAAAATCGCCGGGCGCCACATGAACGATCGGCACGTTCGGGTCAACAGGACTGTCGGGCAAATTGAAACCGGTAAGGCCGGTGAGCTCGTCGATGTTCGCGGGATAGCGACCGTACGCCTGTTTGAAAGACGAAATCGCGGCGCCTATCTCGCCCAGCGCGCGAATCTGGGCGGCAAGAGCGGCTCTGTCCTCCTGCGAGAGTCCGGCTTCCGGCTCAGGACGGGAAACGGATTGCGGTGGGGAAGTAACGGGTTGATCCGTCTCCGCAGGGGAGTCGGTGGGGGACCATATTCTCTCCCCGGCAGGAGGACCGGATTCGGACATCAGACTGGAAAGGTAGTATGCAAGGACGACGCAGAGGATGACAATAACGCCCAGCACAGCGAAGCCGCCGACCGGGGAAGCATGCCTGGGAAGCTTGGGCTGGTCGTCGTAGCTATTTTTCGGCGTATCGTCCATGCTTTGCGGATAGCGACGCAATGCGCATCCAACACTCCCGTCTTGAAAAAACGCGAGGTTTCCGCCTCGCGCTATTGTTTACCAGAGAGTGCGAACGCCGTCAAACGTTGAAGAAGCTCCTGAGGACCTCGACGACCTCGTCGCCGACCCTCTGCTGAGCCTCGGCGGTCGACGCACCGATGTGAGGCGTGGTCACGACTCGCGGATGATCGATAAGCTCGGTCTTGCCCGGCGGCTCGTTCTCGAAGACATCGAGACCGGCGGCGTAAACCGTGCCGTCGTTCAGTGCATCGAGCAGAGCCTTCTCGTCCACCGTTCCGCCGCGCGAACAGTTGACGATGATAACGCCTTTCTTCATCTTCTTGAACGCCTCGGCGTTAAGTGTCGGACCGCACTCCG
>CAYLVL010000045.1:5303-11740 GCA_964387135.1 uncultured Planctomycetota bacterium | reverse complement strand
CGGCTTCCCTTGCCTCCTGCTCCTCAATAAGGGCCCTGGTGGCGGGCAGGGGACCGTAGTGACTGGGGTGCGGATGGACAATTTCGATGGTTTCGGCGATCTCTCCCGTGTCCGGGTCTATTTCGTACACAAGCCCGCCCATGCTCCCGATGAACAGGCGATGATCGTAAAAAACCGGACCTCCCCAGAACTGCTTCGCCTCCTCGGGCTCGACCCTCCACAGCTCCGTGCCGTCGGAGAGATCAAAAGCCGCGATCTGCCCTTGGACGCTCGCGACATACACCCTTGTCGCAAGGGCAATCGGCTCCTCCTCTCCCTTCTCGTCCCATACAGGCAGGAGCGGCAGATGCTCCTCATCCGTGCCCTCGATGACATCGAACGGGAACACTCCCCGGGCCGGTCTCAGCGCCGCCGCAGGATCGGTTTCGCCCTCGATTCTCAGCATCTCCGGCACATCCAGGGCGGGAGTGCCGTAGATCTCTCCCTTGAGATCGGCCGACCAGCGCTCGGTTCCGGCGGATGCATCAAGCGCATGCAGGAATCCCTCCCGATCTCCCACGAGAATCAAATCGCCGGTGACTCTTGGGGTGCACCTGATCGTGTGACCGCAATCGAACTCCCATGCGACGGTGCCGTCTTCGGGATCGACGGCCCTCACCATGCCGTCCCAGCCTGCGATTATCAGATGCTCGGCCGTGTGCACCGGACCGGCATCGATGTGCGCGCCGATTTCAATTAGGGTATGGGCGTTTCCCGGTTCGGATGGACGCACAGCGGTGACGCTCCCGGAGTAGCTGGTCGCGTAGATAATTCCGTTCCAGACAAGCGGCGTCCCGCGCGATCCGGCCCCGAGCGACACGACCCAGCCCTGGTCGTCCTGCCCCCTGTTACGGTCGATTCTCACAAGCCTGCCGTTCAGGGATGCGATGTAGATCCATTCAGCGGTAGGCGTGGCTCTCCCGACATAACCGGCCGTACTCTTGTGCCCGAAATACCAGTTCGCTTCCTGTGTGGGGAAGCTGGGGCCGGTCTGCGTCCTGCTGCAACCGACCGAGGTCAGAGCAAGGGCCAGAACAAGAATTATCACGAGGTGTTTACGCACAACACATTGCAATTGCCTTTCAGGGCAATTGTCGGCGCATTGTACCATAACGGCGAGCCCCTCGTCCGAATCGAAGATGCGACGAATGCCAATCGCGCGGAGGTGCTGTATAATCGCGACGTTCGCATGATTGGAGATTGAGCGTGTCAAAGACCGAAAAAAATCCGGAGTCTTCCGTGATGTCCCGACCCGGGGGATTCCTTCTCTGGCCGCTTGCGGTAGCGGGCTGGATTACGACCTCCATTGTCCAGCCGATCATCAACCTGTTTGATTACCTTGGCCGTCTTCTCATGCTTATCGGGCAGACGCTGTGGTACATCGTCACGCTCCAGATTCCAGTCGGACTGACCATCCAGCAGATGGCCCATCTGGGTACCGACAGTCTTTTCATCGTGGTCCTGTGCCTGGGATTCACCGGCGCGATTCTCGCGATTATCCTCACCCAGCAGGCGCTTGAGATAGGGTTCGGTATTGAGTACGTGGGCGGAGCGGTGGTCTACTCGATGTCCAAGGATCTCGTGCCGGTGCTGGGATCACTCGTGATGGCCGGACGGGTGGGGGCGGGCATCGCCAGCGAGATCGGGACGATGACGGTAACGGAGCAGGTGGACGCGCTCAGGTCGCTTGCCGTCCCGCCGGTAAGGCATCTCGTGGTACCGAGACTCCTCGCCTGCGCGATAATGATCCCCATCGTTTGCTACGTAGGCGGGTTCGTTGGTGTATGGGGGGGATGGGTAGCGGTTCACCTTATGCCTGCCGCTCGAGTCAGCCACCGAATCTACTTCGACAGCGTCTTCGCAATCCTCGACCACAAGCTCCTCTGGACGGCCTATAAGAAAAGCCTCTATTTTGGGATAATCATCGCGGTGATTGCATGTCTCGAGGGATTCGCGACGAGGGGAGGAGCGAGGGGTGTGGGAATAACGGTAACCAGGGCGGTAGTGATAAGCATGGTGTGCATTTTCATCGCCGATTTGATCCTGACCTGGTGAGAATCAACAGTCGTCCATTGGCCTTGAAATGCCGCACGGCCCGGGGCAGTCCCCGGACCGTGCCAGCTCTTCCGCGCAACTTATTTCCAATCTGTTATTTCCTCAATCGCTCAGCCCGAGAAATCCAAATCGGAGCTGGTGTAAACCAGAACAACTGAGTCGAGGGGATCGAGCAGGGCCCTCAGCTCATTCTCGGCATCAAGAGCCTCCTGGACATTCTGGCCTGCTCCATACGGCGCTTCCCTGAGGACTGTGTCATACTCGACTGGAGCGCCGCCGAAGCCGTTGGGGAAGAAGTAGTCAATCCAGAACCTCGGGTCGTTGTAGCCGTCCTCGAAGCCGTACTCGATGAGCATGAGTACAACACAGGAGTCATCCACGACTCTCGGGTAACCGTCGACCACACCCGTCAGGCCTTCCAGAATGAGGTCGTTCAGGAAGAGCTCATTGTATGCATCGCGAATGCAGGGCGGATCGGTCTGATCGATATTTCCGACCAGCACTGCGGCTATCGGAACATCGGTTGCATAACCGCCGGTGATGGTCTCTATTGCCGCCAGGTCGGCTTCATCGTCGTACAACACCACGACCTCGGGATTCAGAAGGTCTTCATTGATTGTGTACCTGAGCTCGATGACATCGGATATGAAAGCTCCACCGGCCTCATGAGCCAGCACGTACACCGGGTGGCCGACCATCAGGTACGACTTGTCGATAACCGCGCCGGAGAGGTCCTTGATCACCGTCTGCGGCCTGATCTCGAAGTCGATGCCGTCGACGCGCATAAGCGTGGGATTTTCTTCAGGCACAAGCGCTTCGATCGTGCCTTGTCGCTCGATGTAAGCCGGGGGCGGGAAGACATCCTTCACCATGATCTCGGTCGCATAGACGGCCGATCCGTCGTGAACTCCGGTGACTGATACATACATCCCCACTTCCAGCGTGTCCGGCTGTACTTCGCCGCCCAGTACATCGCTTATGTCCGCTTCCTCGTAATTCCGGAACAGCAGTTCACCGACGAGGATCGAGGTCTCGTCCATCATCTCGATCACACCGTCGCGCCTGACATTCAGAGTGCCCTGCGGATCGCTCGGACTGGGCTCGAGCTTGATCGAGACGGCGATGTTCCTGCCGGAAAACGGAACGTAGTTCATACGGGCGCCGGTGCCGACGGAAGCCTCGGCAAGGGATACCGGCTCGTCCGTCGCCGCATGCATGACGTTCGTGTGGCCCCAGATTTCGTAATCGATGCCGCTGATCGTGAGGGTGTTGGAGCTGGTCAGATTGACGGGGCCGTAAACCGTTTTCGCGAGGCCGTAGTCGAGGCTCGCCATCAGGTCGGTGTGTGCGTCGGGAACCGAATCGTGGTTCGTGTCGACCGCGATCAGATCGTCATACAGCCCGTCCATGTCGAGGTCGAACGTGATCAGGTCGGTGGAGAAATCGATTCTCGCGCTGATCCTCCGACTGCCGTCCGGACCGCGATAGTTGTAGGTGATCTGAAGCACGTGATCGGACGGACGGTGAATCTCGGCCGACAGGAGCGATGCGATGCCTCTGGCGAGAGAGATCGGGATGTTGAAGCTCACGGAGGTGCGGGTGGCCTGCGAACCTTCAAGGTCTTCATTGACTGTGAACCGAAGGTTCAGATACGAGAGAGGATTTGGATCGAGTTCTTCGAACTCGTACTCGCCGGTAGCGACAAGCGTGTTCGGCCTGGGAACGGGCGTGCCGCCGATATCGTCGCCGGGATCGACGATCCTCGCGCCGTAGCGTATGCCGGGCGGAACCGGGCCGTCGAATGCATCGCTCGGCGGGTCGCCCAGAGGCACGTCGGGCGTGAATATTATCCTGCCACCCAGAGAGGCGGCGGGGGTGAACGGAGATGGACCTCCACCACCCCCGCAAGCCGTGAGCAGAATCGCAACAGCGATCATGCTCGCAAACCAGCCGGCGCCTCTTTGCAGGGTGCGGCGAATATTTTCTTTGTTCCGATTTCGACCAGGATCCGGCATTTCCGTCGGCCCTCCCGATGGTAGACTGCTTCAGCCTTCTCGGCCCCATGCCAGTATACCAGCACGTTACAGCTCGCCGTAGATCTTTGCAGGTTCGTCCAGTACCTTCGGATCGGCGAGCACTTCTTTCAGCGCGGCGCCAAGTCTTGTAGCGCCGTCGATGATCTCTCCTTCCTCAAGAAGACTCCAGCTCAGTCGGAATCCAGACGCGTCCTGCTTGCCGGGCCAGAAGAAATTTGCCACGGCGAATTCCGCGCCGCGCTCCCGGCAATAATGATACAGGGCAAGCGACTTCAGCTTCTTCGGGAGATTCACCCACAGATTGAAGCCGCCCTCGGGTCTGGTCCAGGTAAGTTCCTTCGGCCAGGTTTCGTCCATTGTCTCAAGAAGCGCGTCGCGCCTGGCCTTGTATATCCGCTTCGTGCGCCTCAGATGCTTGTCCAGATAGCCCTTCAGGATGAACTCGTGCATTATGACCTGAAGGAAGAAGCTGTCGCCGCGATCGCAGCCGCGCTTCATCCTCACGAGCGCCACCGCGAGATCGCTCGGCAATGTAACCCACGCCAGCCTGAGTCCGGGCAGGAAAATCTTCGAGAAACTCCCGAGCCTGATTACAACCCCCGCACTGTCCAGGCTCTTCAGGCTCGGCAACTCGGAGCCGTCGTACCGAAGATCCTGCGCGTAGTCATCCTCGATCACCGGCAACTGATGTTCCGCCGCGATGTCAAGGAGTTTCCTTCTTCGATCCTCGGACATCACGGTGCCGGTGGGATTATGGAAAGTCGGGATGGTGACTATCGCCCCGATCTTTTTCTTTTTCAGAATGGCAGGAATCTTCTCGACCCGCATTCCGTTCTCGTCGACCGGCACTCCGTGATAGGGGATTCGACGTGCGATGAGAAGGTTGAGAATGGCGGCGTATGTCGGCTGCTCGACCAGCACTGCCTTGCCGGGCCTCAAGAGCAGGCTCATGAGGAGGTTGAGGCCCTGCTGGAATCCGGAGACGACCACCACATCGTTCTGGCCCGGGGCCATCGCGACACCGCTCAGAGCTTCCTTCTTCTCGAGATGCTCCACCAGCGGCTGGTATCCCTGCGGGTGGCCGTAATCGAAGAAGAACGCTTTCGGGTCCCACAGGAGCTGCTGGGTGATCTGCTTGATCTGCTCGAACGGGAAAAGCCGGCTGTCGGGAAGCGCCTTGATGAAGCTTATGGGTGGTGTCGGCTGCTGGGTGGCCTGACGGCTTGGGGGAAGCGAGAAGAAAGCTCCGGGGATCTCGTAGGGGGTCCAGTCCATCGTCCTCGATACTTCGTCCGGATCCACAATCCCCCCGGAAGAAGCGACCGGCTCGCCGGTAATATCGGCGAGCGCGGAGCGATCTACTACATACGTGCCTGATTGTGGTCTTGATTCAAGGTAGCGATCTGCGATAAGTTCCTGATACGCTACAAGTACGGTCTTACGGCTTATGCCGAGTTTCTCGGCGAGCTCTCTTGAAGAAGGGAGGCGGGTACCGGCTGCGAGGAGGCCTGCGTCGATAAGGCGGCGAACTTCGGCAACGATTTGCCGGTAGAGGGGGACAGGGGCATTCTTGTCGATCTGGATGTGCATCCCGTACCCGCCGCTCCTAACTTCTTGGTAAATCTATACACAATAGCATTGTTGTCCTGTGTCCTGCTGTTCAAGGAACCCTCCGGGAAGTGGGGAGGCGAGTACCGGTTGCGAGGAGGCCTGCATCGATAAGGCGGCGAACTTCGGCAACGATTTGCCGGTAGAGGGGGACAGGGGCATTCTTGTCGATCTGGATGTGCATTCCGTACTCGCTACTCCCCAACTGCCCGAAAAGTCTATACAAAATATATAGGAAGGCTACCAGAGGGGAAATATCCAATTGGACCCCAGTTTTAGGATACCAGCTTGGGGGGGGGTGAATCGCCGTTCGGCCCGATCCCAACCGCGAGTGTCAGCGAGTGGGGACATGACTCTGGCTTCCAGATGTATCGACACATTGAAGACACATCGCGTATAAAATGGCAACGGGGACATGATTGTAAAAATCATGTCACCGCTCACTGACCCATCGGCAGGCTCAGTGCAGGAGTTCGCGGCTCGGATGCATCTATTCCCTGATATTGACTTCCCAAGTTTAAGTGTTTATGGTATGAAAGCATTGCCCAGTACTTGAAATACCCATGGAAAGCAGGGCCGGCAAAAACCATGGCAAGAACAGGCAGGCGCAAGAAGGCAGTCCCCATCGACCGAACCGGGCAGAAGTTCCGATGCTACCGTGTCATCCGGACACTTCCCGGGGAGGCTGACGGGCGCTAC
>CAYLVL010000045.1:0-5293 GCA_964387135.1 uncultured Planctomycetota bacterium | reverse complement strand
GCGATCAGTGCGGCGCGGTGATTCGCTCGAAGTGGTTCGCGACAAGCAGCACCTTCAGCCCTCTCCCCTGCGACTGCGGCGATCTCAGGTTCTCCAGGCTGGTTGTCGGCGAAGTCCGCAATAACAAGGAAATTCTGAAAATCGATGTGTCCGAACGAAAGGGAGTCAAGCACTACAGGATTCTCGTCAGGTGCCTGAACTGCGGCGCGGAATCGACCATCACCGATCTCAGCCGGCTGAACGATCGTCCCGGCAAGCCCCAGTTGTACTGCCGGTACTGCAAGGGCGATGCTCTTCGGGTCGACCATATCGGGCAGGCTATCGGGTCGTGGAGGGTCATTGATGAGGACAGGGATAAAATGACCTGCCGGTGCGCGAAATGCGGAAACGAGATTACGCTACCTCGAAAACATATCGGTACCCTGGAAAAACGTAAATGCCGCAGATGCCGCGAATTGGGAAAATAAGTCGGCAGGACGCACACGGCCCGGATTCGAGATCGGATTCAGCCTCGGGATGCCCCCAATACGAAAACAAAAATCCCCACCTCGTGGTGGGGAGTCTCCTGACAGCCTATATGAGCTCTCTTCTAATTCCCTAACCAACAGATTCCCGGATCAGAGGTCCAGGAAATCTCTCACTCTGACGCTGCGTTTCCGGCTCTTCAGCCTCCTGAGCGCCTTGGCCTCTATCTGACGTATGCGCTCGCGCGTAACTCCAAACTCTCTTCCGACTTCCTCGAGCGTGTAGTAATGCCCGTCATCGAATCCGAACCGCCTGCGGATCACCCTCCGCTCGCGGTCGGAAAGCGTCCCCAGCACCTTCTCAAGCTCCTCCCTTAGAAGGTTCTTCATGGCGCTGTTGTCGGGATTGGGGATGCGCTGGTCCTCCAGGAAATGCTGGAGCTGCGAGTTCTCGTCCTCTCCGATCGGCGTTTCGAGCGATATCGGTCTCTGGGCGATCTTCCGGATCTCCCTTACTTTCTGGGCGGGCATGTTCATCTTGCTGCCCAGTTCGTGGGGGGTGGGCTCGGTGCCCTTCTTCTGGGAGATCTCGCTCGACGCCTTCTTGAGCTTGTTGATCTTCTCGACTATGTGGACGGGCTTCCGGATGATGTCCTCCTGATCGGCGAGCGCTCTCGTGATCGCCTGCCTGATCCACCAGGTGGCGTACGTGGAGAACTTGAAGCCCTTCGTGTGATCGAATTTCTGTACCGCCCTCATCAGACCGAGGTTGCCCTCCTGGACCAGGTCGAGGAAACTCAAACCCTGGGTCTTGTATTTCTTGGCGATCGAGACCACCAGCCTCAGGTTGGCGGTGGTCAGCTTCTTCCGGGCGACCTCTTTCTGGAATTCATTGAATTCCTCGCCGGAGATGATCTTGGCGAGATGGACCTCCTCTTCAGGAGTCAGCAGGGGCACCCATCCGATCTCCCTGAGGTAGATCTTGACCGAATCGTCGATCTTGATGTCGTGGGAGTACTTGAGATCGGAGTCGAGCACGCGCTTGGGATCGGCTTTCCTCCTGTCAAGCGCTTCCTGGAGAAGAGGGGTCTTGTTGGCGTCGATCGTTACGGTTTTCTTGCGGGATCTTGAAGAGGTTCGTCGATGTTTGCCGTTGGAGGGTCGACGAGCCAGGAGACTGATCCGCTTGCGCTCGATGGAGCGGAAGATTGCATCAAGCTCCTCGCGAGTGACTCTCTGGCACTGCTTGACCGTCTCCCTGACCTCCTTTCTGGTCAGCCACCCCTCCTCTTTTCCTCGAGCCAGCATTTGCTTGTAGAGATCGTGCTTGCAGACCTTCTGCGGCACAGAGACAGGCCGTTGAGGCATTAAGGGATCACCACCGTTATCTTGTTGGCTATTCCTAGCGGTCGAAAAATGCCGCCTCTCATTCCATTAGATGCTGTTTTCGTCAAAAGATGCATCTCTAACCACAAAAAAAGCGGTCAGGGCGAATTTCGCGCCTCACCGTCACGTTCAGCCGTCCGATGTTACCGCCCGGACGATCGGGTCATCTCCTCAAGTCCTTCTCCCACTGGCAATATCAAGCCTCTCAAAGCAACCACAAGCTATATACTCGACGCTTTGGACCTCGTCAAGACCGTTTGGCTAAAGAAATTGAAGGAAAATAGTGATTACAACCGTCCAGAGAGCGCAAATCGACCGATTTCCGCCGCCGCCCGGCCCTACAGCCTGATATTCGTATCCCGATATCGGCGGCCCGACCCCTGCGCGACGATGGCCCGGTTCGTGTAAAATGACTGGGCATCGGGAGGCCACATACGTGTCGGACGCATCGGTTCTCTACATAATCGCCACTCCCATCGGCAACCTCGAGGACATCTCCTTTCGGGCCGTCAGGATACTCGGCGAGGTCGACATCCTCGCCAGCGAGGATACCCGTCGCACGAGAATCATCTTCGGGAAATACGGCATCCCCGCGCCCGGCAAGGTCATCTCCTACCGCGAGGAGAATGAGAGTCGGGTGACAGGGAAGATCATCCGATACCTCAAGGAGGGAAAAAGCGTCGCGGTGACCTCGGACGCGGGCTATCCGGGCATAAGCGACGCGGGGTACAGGCTCATAAGCCAGGCGGCGGATCGAGGCTTCCGGGTGGTCGCGATACCGGGAGCAGGGGCGGTGGCTCCTGCGCTTCTATCTTCCGGTCTTCCAACCGACAGCTACACCTTCCTGGGATTCCCGCCGAAGAAGCCGGGAGCTCGAAAGCGATGGCTGAAGGCGGAGAAAGAACATAAGCATACCCTGGTCATTTTCGAGTCGCCATTGAGGGTGGGTAGGCTGCTTGCGGAGGCGCTGGAGGTCCTCGGAGATCGCAAGGCCGCGGTGTGTATCGAGTTGACAAAGATGTTCGAGAAAGTGCATCGGGGGTATCTGTCGGAGTTGAAGGAGAAGTTCGAGGGAGAGAAAGCAAAAGGGGAAGTTACGGTCGTGATAGCGGGTAATAACAGGAAGTTCATCAGGGAGTGACGGAGCGCCCTCCCTGACGGTCGAGCTTCCGAACCGGGATCGCTTTCAAGACCGGGAATCCGGATTTTGTCGGCAGGGACAGGGGGTAAGAGAGAGAATTATGGATCGATGGTTGCCGATATGATCGAGGGAATCGGGTTTGAAGATAGAGGAAATCGAATTTCCGCAGGAGATATTCTACATATTGAGCCAGTGACAGTTCTCACTACGCTCGGGCCCGGCGCCCGCGTTACAAGCGGGTTTCAGCTATTAGAGGAGCGAAGCCGCAACCTGCTGCGGTGGACATGCGTCCTTATTATGTGGTAAAATGAACTACATTAAGGGGTTTCCTATTTCACTATCAAGCGTTTAGTATTTTGTATTCCTCGGAGCCGGGCAGCACTAATTGATTTACTGCGAGTTTAGGCTTGTCGGGGATGAACAGGCCCGATGCGTCTCCATAAGAGAACTATTTTTTTGCGCCTATGGTTAAAATAATATGAGAACGGTGATGCTTAAAGAAGCCGAGATTAGGTCAGGAGAGTGAAAATGTGTATCAAGGAAAAAGTCAAGGAAGCCAAGCACAGCGAGGATCGGATCGTCAACGGGGCTTTCATGCCCGAATGGCGGCGCAGGATTGGTGAGGATCGTAACGTCAGGTACATCACTTCCCTTTCGCAGATTCCGCAGCTCCCGCCTGAAGAGCGCGAGCGCCTGCAGAAAGTCGCCGACACGTTCGGATTCAGGACCAACAGCTACTACCTGTCGCTGGTCAACTGGGATGATCCGAAGGACCCGATCCGAAGGCTCATCATCCCCGATCCGGAGGAGTTGGAGGATGTCACTACCCTCCTCGACGCGAGCCATGAGGCAGCCATCACGGTCGCGCCCGGCTGCGAGCACAAGTACTCAAACACTGCTCTGATTCTTCTCAGTAAGGTCTGCGGCGCTGTCTGCCGTTTCTGCTTCCGCAAGCGCATCTTCATGCCCGACAACACTGAGGTCTCCCCGAACCTGGAGCCGGCTTACGAGTATATTCGCAACCACCCCGAGATCGACAACGTGCTTCTGACCGGTGGCGACCCGTTGATGCTCTCAACACGCAAGATCGCAAGCGTCCTCCACAACCTTCGCGCCATTCCCCACGTGAAGATCATCCGTTTCGGCAGCAAGCTGCCGGCGTTCAATCCGTTCAGATTCATCGACGATGATGAACTCCTTGATCTGTTCGAGATGCATTCGCATCCCGACAAGCGCATCTACGTCGTCAGCCACTTCAACCATCCGCGAGAGATCTCCGAGGTAGCCATTCAGGCGATCGAGCTGCTCCTCAAGCGGGGGATCATCATTATTAACCAGACCCCGCTCCTGATCGGGATCAACGACGACGCGGACACGCTGGGCGAGCTGTGCACGAAGCTGGCCCAGGTCGGAGTGGCGCCGTACTATGTGTTCCAGTGCAGACCCACTCGCGGTAACGCTCACTTCAAGACCTCGATGGTCAGGGGTGTGGACCTAACCGAAGCCGCCAAGAGACTGGGCTCCGGCCTTGCGAAGCGGTTCCGCTATGCGGGCAGTCACGCGTCCGGCAAGATCGAGATAATCGGCTACGACGACAAGTACCAGTACTTCAGGTACCACCAGTCGAAGGATCCTAGGCACTACGGGCGGTTCTTCAGGCTGCCGAGGAAGGACGAGGCGACGTGGTGGGACGACTGGATGCCGAACGGTGAGTCGTTCACCATCGAGGATTGCCCCGATGTGGAGCTCGGATCAGGCTCCCCGTGAAATCTATACTCCAACTGAAACCCGAAACCCGGCGTCAAAGGCCGGGTTTTTTTCGTCGAAGCACCCGTCTTGAATCGCTGAATCG
Source organism: uncultured Planctomycetota bacterium (assembly GCA_964387135.1). Classification (GTDB taxonomy): domain Bacteria; phylum JAJVIF01; class JAJVIF01; order JAPKYR01; family JAPKYR01; genus CAYLVL01. Next base: position 450 of record CAYLVL010000045.1, on the reverse strand, counting down.
GTGCTAAACTGCAAGTAAAACACAGCACTGGGAGCGGAGACCTTGCGGTACCTAATCGTACTTGCGACTTCGTTGCTTATCGCCGGATGCGCGCTCGGGCCCACGCCGGAGCGCAGCGGCTTCAATTACCCGCAGGCCGGGCTCAGCTTCAGCCCAAGACGGCACGTGACCTCCGACACCCCCAGGAGCGCGGTTGCATCGGTTGATAGTCCCGACTACACGCTCCTCTTCCCGCGCACCATCTCGCACATCGAAAGCCCGGATGTTCGCCTGCTCACCACCGGCATTGTGGGCGAGTGGGAGATGACCGACCGGCCTCTGTTTGATGAGATCGGCATAAAGCTTTTCGGAGCGGAGCCGGTCTACGACTTCGAGCTGATCGAGGAGGGCGAGATCGAGCTTCCATGGCGCGGCCTTGTCAATCCGGCAGGTCTGAAGCGGGTATTCCGC
>CAYLVL010000044.1:6457-11881 GCA_964387135.1 uncultured Planctomycetota bacterium | reverse complement strand
TCTGGAACTCCGAGTAAGCCGAATCGAGAAGCTGGAGGCTCGATCCCGCATTCAGGTAGGTATACCAGCCGGTCAGAATTGCATCCTCGGCGCGATCCCTCTCGACCGAGTAGCCCGCCGACTGCGCAGGCCGGGTACCCGCGATAACCGCCGCGCGCCATCTTCTCACAACCGATAGAAGCTGGTGCTTTCGACCCTCCCACGTCGCATTCGTTCCCGGTGGAACCTCCAGCGCCTCGATTCTCGCCTCTATCGTCCTGACTGTCGAGTTCGTGTCGGCGATGAGCTGACTTACTCCCGACGTGGAAGGGCTTTGCGACAGCGGGAATCCGGTGACCGTAACAAGGAACTCCTCGGTGATCTGGAAAAGCTCGTAGCGGTAGAGAATCCGCGCGTTGATTCCCTCGCTTCCAAGGACCCATTTCGGGGCCATGAACGCGGTCGGTCCTCCGCCGGATGTCCCTCCCTGCGTGGATTCCCGAGACGCGGAGAACGGGGAAGTCCGCCAGTATTCCAGCACATCCGCCGCTTCCTGAACCCACCGGGGCGTTCCGACAGCCGTGGCGTCGAGACGACTGAAGCCCTCGTCCCAGAACTCCTCCGTCGCGTTGTTCAAAGCGCCCATGTACCGCTGCGGCAGGACAATCCCGACAATCACCGGTATCGCTATCGCCACCACAGCGAGCACGGAAAGAACTGCTATCGCGATCCCCTGGCCGCGCTTCGCAGACGGGACCGGTTTCGCCGTAACAGGCTTCGCGCCCTCTTCCGCCTCGCCCGTCTCCTCGAATGCGCCGACATGTCCGCCCGCGCCCCGGAATTCCAGCACCGTACTGCCGATCTGTATCTTGTCGCCCGGCAGAATCTCCTCGCGCTCGATCCGTTCCCCGTTCAGGAAGGTACCGGATTCGGTATCAGCGTCATACAGTACCCATCCCGTTTCCTCTTTCGTTATCCATGCGTGCTGACTGCCGATTTCACCGTCATCCTTGAGCAGGACATCGCCGATTGTCCTGCCGATCGTTGTGACCGTCGGCAGCAGATTGAACGTCTGCCCCTCGTGCGGCCCCTGGATCGCCGCAAGCATGGGAGCGTGACCTGCTGCATCTTTCACCGATTCCTTTTTCGTCGTCCTGGGAATCTCCTCGAGCACCCGAACCGCGGCCGTGTTGACCTCGTCCATGTTCTGATAGCGGTAATCCGGATTCTTCGCGAGCATCCGGAACACCACTTCTTCCAGCGCCAAGGGAACTTTCGGATTGAGCTCACGGATCGGCTGTGGCTGCTCGTTTATCACACGATGGATTATCTGCGCTATGTTGTCTCCTGAGAAGGCAGGCTTGCCCGCAAGAAGCTCGTACGCCACACAGCCGAGGGAGAAAATGTCGCTGCGGGGGTCGGCCTCGGCGCCGGTGATCTGCTCAGGGGCCATGTAGCCGGGCGTTCCGACAATCGCCTCGGACTCCGGAGTCAGAGTGGTTTTGGAGGTCAGGCCGGCGACTCCGAAATCCGTGATTCGCGCCTTGCCCTCATTTGTGATGAAAATGTTGCCGGGTGAAAGGTCGCGATGCACCACGCCCTGGGAGTGAGCATAAGCAAGGGCATCCGATGTCTGCGCGATGATGTCCGCGACCTCGTCCGGACTGAACTTCCTTCCGGACTTGATCGCCTCCTCGATCGTCACGCCCTCGATGAGCTCGTAGGCGATATAGAACGTACCCTCATCCAGTCCGCAATCGAGCGCACCGACGATACCCGGATGTTTCAGCTCAAGGGCGGCTTTCGCCTCGGTCTTGAAGCGCTTGATGAACGCCTCCTCCTCTTTGGCGTCGAGGTGACCCGGCAGGACGAGCTTCTTCAGCGCGACGGTCGAGCTGTCGTCCGCGCGAACGGCCCTGAACACCACACCGGTGGCGCCCTTGCCCAGTTCGGAGATGATTCGGTATCGCTTCATGGGAATGGAGATTCAGGTTCGCGCGCACAAACCCCTGAGATTGCCCTACTTACAAGACCTCGAAACTGTCCAGCAGGTTCTCTGATTTCCCCACCGCTTTATCATCAAGCTCGAACGACAATTCGTCCGTGGTCGCAGCTTCCATCTCCTGGAGATTGATTTCCCGTATCGAGTCCATAGTGTCCTGCATCTTCTTCCTGACACGATCGATCCTCTCGAATTCCGACTCAAGCAGTCCCAGAAACCCGGCGTCCCTGATCTGTCCGGTCCGCTTGAGCTCCGACACCCGCTCCCCGAGCCTGCTGAACGCTTCCTTGCGCTCCTTGTCCAGACCGGCAAGCTCAAGTCGAAGACGGGTAACGGCGGCGGTTCTTCTTCCGGTCACGGAGAGTTTCTGGTACAGATCCTTCAGCGCCTGTGTTATTTCGTCCAATGCGGCCATGCGCCTGCCGATATAGCCATCATCAGCCGGATGCATTATATCATCGGCCTACAGGTACTTCACTTGCCCCCGAATCGGCTCCTTCTTGTATTCTCGACCGCTAAAGAGATAGAATCAGCGCTGCATGCCAATCTACAACGAGCACCAGATCAGATTTATACGGCACTCCTGTGAAATCCTTCACGAAGTCGAGGAACATCTCAAGACGATCATCAAGGAAGGTATCACAACAGCCGAGGTCGACCGCATCGCGGAGGATATGATCCGCTCAGCCGATGCGGAGCCTGCTTTCAAGGGTGTGAAAGGCAACCCCGACTATCCCGCGACGTGTTGCATCTCTATTAATGAGGAAATTGTCCACGGCATTCCGGGACCGAGAGAAATTCATAACGGCGACATTGTCTCGATCGACTGTGGGGCGAAGTACAAGGGTTATTACTCCGATGCGGCTTTCACAATCGCGGTGGGGGATGTAAGCGATGTAGCGTGGAAGCTCATGGACGCCACGAGGGAGGCGCTTTTCGCGGGGGCACGGGAAGCCATGCCCGGCAACCGGATCGGTGACATATCGTCCGCCATACAGCGCACCGCTGAGAAACAGGGATTCTCCGTGGTGAGGCACCTTTACGGACACGGCGTGGGGGCGAATCTCCACGAGGAGCCGGCTATCTTCAATTTCGGCTCCCCGGGAACCGGCGAGGAAATCAAGCCCGGTATGGTGCTGGCGATCGAGACAATGGTCTGCGAGGGGGATTACAAGATAAGAACACTCGATGACGGATGGACCGTGGTCACCACCGACGGAAGATTGTCGGCGCATTTCGAGGACTCTTTCCTTATAACATGGAACGACCACGAAAACCTCACCAGGGTGAATATCGAAGGTACGCCTCTTCCCAGGTCCTGAAATATGAACTGGACAGAAGGGCAGCCATGACATCTATGAGATTAATCATTCAGTTATTCATCGCGCTGATCCTGACCGTCTCCCTGTCATGCACCGGGAAGGACAAACCCGCGTCCGACGATTCCGACGCTCAGGATGAATCGGCGCAGGCTTCCGAAACGGAAGATGAGCCCGCCGATGTGCCGGGTGTAAACCCGGAGGACGCAACCGGGGAGCCGTCGGGCAAGGAACGCAGAACCGATATCGTCGGTTACGAGGAGATCGTTCTCGGCGCCGATGTCGAGACACTTCCCGGGACATTCGTCGATTACACCGAGGACAACGTTTTCTACTTTTACAATGAGCCGGTTCCTCGCGATTTCTATACATCCATGCTCGACACCAAAGTCAGTGTGGGGGTCATGGCCAAGGACGGGAAGATCGGGCAGATCATGCTGCTCTTCGATACCATCGATGAGGATGTCAGCAACAACCGGGACAGGATGACCGAGTTCTCCGAAGAAGTGCGGGACATGATACTGACGCAGTACGATCGGTCCCTGGTTGAATTCGATACCTTCCCTGATTGCAACGAACAGTGCTTTCTACAGCTTCGCGATGAGGACGATGACTTCCTCGCGCTGTTCAGGGACGGCATGGCGCTGACGATCATGTACTCCCAGGCTGCATTCGATGAGGAATATCGGGCGGCCATGGAGGAGGAACCCGAGGAGCGTCGCAGCAAGCTCTGACAACCGACCGAACTAGAAGTCCCTGACTTCCCAGCGCTCTTCCTTCGGTTTCTCGGCGAACCTTTCTGCAAGGGGAGTGGCTTCCGATATATGCAGGAAAATCCGGGCGAGCATCGCGGGATCATGTCTCATCGCGTGAGGAAAGCCGCGTTTCTCGTCATAGTGCACCCGATCCGCCCTTAATCGGAATGAGGGACTTACGAGGTCTCCCCGCACTATCTGCGTCTCGCCGTCGCTTTCCAAATCGTCCACTACCGGAGCGAAGCCTTTCTTCACGTAGCGCTCCAGTGTTTCCTCGGGAAGCGGACGGTCATGCTGGAGATAATAGTCGATCTTTCTGCCAAGCATCCCGGTAAGCGTTTCAAGGTGATCCTGGGCGGTCATGCCATCGGTTACGCCCGGCTGCGTCAGGACATTCCCGACCGCAATAATCACCGCGCCGCTCTGCTCAACAGTCTCCCGAACCCCGCTGGCCGCGAGGATCGACCCGATTCCCAGGTATAACGTGCCGGGACAGATGATGATCCAGTGAGCCTGCTCGATAGCCTTTGCAGCCTGGGCGTTCGTCGCAAGCTCGGGATTGTGATGGACCCCGACAATCGGGACATCCCTGTTGGGCCGGTTGATTGTCTCCCACTCGCCCTCGATAACCGTGCCATCCGCAAGCTCCGCAACCACCTGCGCGTCGGTATCGGATACAGGCACGATGTGCGCCCTGATTTCAAGCGCTTGCGTCAGGCGACGGGTCGCGTGATACAGACTCCCGCCCTCGTCGATAAGCGCCGCCAGGATAAGGTTCCCCATGCTGACACCGGTAAGACGTCCCTCCCTGAACCGGTGCCTTATAAGCTGGCCCCATACCGTCTCGCCCGTCAGCGCGGAGATGACGGTCTTGACGTCACCCATCGACGGGATGCGCATCTCGCGTCTGAGCGCCCCCGAATGACCACCGTTATCGGTGACTCCCACGATGGCGGTCACGCGATCGAGATCGGTCAGTCTTCTGATCGCCTGTAGAATGACGCCCTGGCCGGTGCCGTTACCGATGGTCACTATGTCGTGAAACTTCATCTGAGCTCGCGAACCATTCTTCAGAATGAGTTGAGATGGGAATTTTACACGGTGAGTGGCAATAATCAAGGAAAAACCGGGGACATCTTGTTCGCCTCCCCAGGCGAACAAGATGTCCCCGGTTTCTACTCTACCGTCACGCTCTTCGCCAGGTTCCTCGGCTGATCGACATCGCATCCCCGATGCACGGCGATGTGATAGGCGAGAAGCTGCAACGGCACGGTCAGCAGGATCGGCGACAGCACCTCGCTCACCCTCGGCACATGGAAGACATGGTCGGCGACATCATGGATCTCCTCATCGCCCTCGTCCGCTATCG
>CAYLVL010000044.1:0-6447 GCA_964387135.1 uncultured Planctomycetota bacterium | reverse complement strand
GGCCTTGACCTCCATCAGGTTAGACACCGTCTTCTCGTAGACGTTGTTTTTCGTCACGAGCGTTACAATCGGCATCTCGTGGCTAATCAGCGCGATCGGGCCATGCTTCATCTCCCCGGCCGGGTAGCCCTCGGCATGAATGTAGCTGATCTCCTTCAGCTTCAACGCTCCTTCCAACGCGATCGGATAATTGATCCCCCTTCCGAGATATAGGAAATCCTGTTTATCCTTGTAGTGCCTGGAGAATTCCTTCAGCACCTCGTCATGTCTCAGCACAGTCCTGACATGCTGCGGTATCTCTATCAGGTCCTGGAGAATCTCTCGGCATCGGTCTGCAGAGACGTACCCAGTCTTTCTGCCGATATGAAGCGCGAGCAGAACGAGTACCGCAAGCTGAGAAGTGAACGCCTTCGTGCTCGCTACTCCGATCTCCGGCCCGCAATGGGTGTAGATCACCGCATCCGATTCCCTCGCGACGGTGCTGCCGACCACATTGACGATGCTGATAACCGTCCCGCCGCGATCCCTCGCGCCCCTGACCGCCGCGAGTGTGTCGGCGGTCTCTCCGGATTGTGAAATCGCGACAACCAGCGTTCTATCGTCAATCTTGGGATCGCGGTACCTCAGCTCGCTTCCGTAATCGACCTCGACCCTGAGCGGCGAGAATCTCTCTACGAGGTATTTCCCGACCAGCGCGGCATGCCATGCTGTGCCGCACGCGGTCATCAGGACATGGTTGAAATTCGAGTAATTATTTGATGAGACCTCGCTCAATTCGTCCAGAACGATCTCCCCGGCTTCAAGATTGAACCGACCCATGATCGTGTCACGAAGGGTCTCGGGCTGCTGGAAGATCTCCTTCTGCATGAAGTGATTGAATCCGCCCTTCTGCGCCTGGATCGGGTTCCACGTGATGTGCGTGATTTCCTTGTCCAGCGGCCTGCCCTCGAAGTCGGTAAGCTGGACATCGTCCTCGGTCAGGACGGCCATCTCACCGTCTTCGAGGAAATACACGTCGCGAGTGTGATCCAGAATGGCTGCGATATCACTCGCCGCTATCGTCCCGCTCTTCACGCCGTTGTTGAGATCCTGGGCGCGCCCGACGATCATCGGCGGCCCCTGCCGTACAGCAACGAGGCGTGGATCCTCATGGGAAGCCACGACAAGCGCGAAGGCGCCCTTCAACTCGGTGATCGCTTTCCTCACCGCATCGGGCAGATCCCCCTCGAAATGCTCCGCGATCAGGTGCGGGATCACCTCAGTATCCGTCTGGCTCGTGAATTCATGCCCGGCCTCTCTCAATCGCTCTTTCAGCGCGAGGAAATTCTCGATGATCCCGTTTTGGACCACGACAATGCGTCCTTTGTCGTCCCGATGCGGGTGGGCGTTCTCCTCCGACGGCACGCCGTGGGTGGCCCAGCGGGTGTGCCCGACGCCGATGGTCATGGGCAATTCTTCATTCTCGATAAGGCGCTCGAGATCGCGAATCTTGCCCTGCGCCCTCCTGATGACGAATTCGCAATCCCCAAGGAGCGCGATGCCCGCCGAGTCATAGCCCCGATATTCCATCCGCTTGAGCCCCTCGATGATCAGGGGAACGGCGGGATGGGAGCCGATGTAGCCGATAATCCCACACATGTTCTATTCCTGCCTCACTTTCTCATCCTGTTCCGCCCGGAAACACGTCCGATTTCAGCTTCATACGGCAATAATCGTGTCAAAACCGCGCTTGATACGATTTTAGCAGCATAGCCGACCGACTTCGAGTCCATGAGGGTGATTAGTACGGCACCAACTGGAAGCCTTCGCTTTCGAGGATGGCCTCGTACATCCTCACGTTCGCGTACACCCACCTGGTGAAGTTCCGCGTTTCCTCGTTGGGGATTGCAGAAACGAAAATGTCGTCATCCCGAGTGGGAAGCTCCGATCGCCACCTGCGGAGATTCCCCGGACCGCCGTTGTAGGCCGCGAGGATGTCCATAAGACGGTCGCCGCCCACTTCGCCCCTCAGGTAATCGAAATACCATGCCCCGTAGTCAATGTTGATCTCGGGATTCCAGAGGACTTCCGGATCGAATGTATCCGCGCCGCGCCTGTCGGCGATGAATCTGCCCGTTTCGGGCATTATCTGGATCAGACCCCTGGCACCCGATCGTGACAGAGCCCTCGGATCGTATGACGATTCCTGCCGCATCGCTCCCCACAACCAGCTGGGGGGGATATCATGTAACATGGCCGCGGTCCTGATTTCCTCCATATACACCCGGGGATACAGACGGTCCAGAATTCGCTCCTGTCTCTCCGGCGTAACATGCGCCTGATCGCCGATCGCCGCCGCATCTCTAAGTGCAAGAATACCGTCCCGGATATCCCCCTGCTCGGCGCGTGTCAGCGCCAGACCGCACAGCGCTCCATTCTGCCCGTTATCGCGAGCCAGAATGAACTCAGACTCGGCCAGATCGAGCGCACCCGCATCGTAGAGCTCCCATGCCTTCGCGAGCGCGCCGTCATAGAAACCCACCCGATCCGTGTCGAAATCGAACGGGTCCAGAGCGGCGGTCTCACCATCGATGCCTGTTCTCTCGCGGGCCCTTATTCCCCAGTAACTCCATGGCGCATTGACCGAAAGGTTTTCGTACGCTTGCCCCGATTCCACGCTTCTGCCCAGGCCCTCAAGACTCCTCGCGCGCCAGAACGACGCTTCCGCAAACGACAGGCTTTCCGGGAAAGCCTGCACGCATCGCTCCGCGTACCCGAGAGCCGACTGATACTGCCGATTGCGACATCCCAGGTACGCCAGCATGGTCATCGCCGCCGGAGCCTCGTCGCTCTCCGGATATTCTTCTACGACGTACCTGCATGCGTCGCCGACCGTTTCGAGATCCCCCAACTCATACGCCCTCTGCCAGAGAATCTGCGCGGCTACAGAAGCAACCGGACCGCGCCCGCGGACAACCTCCCACCATGAGTCAATTGCGAGGTCTTCCTTGTTGAGGCTCCAGTAGGAGTGTCCGATCCTGATGCCCGCCCTGTCGGCCCATTCCGACCCCTCGGCAAGCGCTCGCGCTCTTTCTTCCCAGTTGATGCACTCGTAGTAACGACCGAGCGAGTACTCGCACCGTCCCGCTCCATGACATGCCTGCGCTTTCTCCTCGGGGCTCAGAACGTTCGATTCGGAAAGCTCGGAGAGGACCTCGAATGCATCCGATGTATGCGACCCGATAGCGGCATAAGCGACCGCAAGTCGATCGTGCCCAGTAAGAAGTTGAAGCGCGTACACACCGCCGAAGAACATCTCGACTGTATCCGATGCCTCATCGCTGTCGGGAAACTCCCTGAGGAGACGGGCTCGCATTGCACCGCCCAGTTCGAAATCCATCCGGGATTCATAGATTTCGGCCCACTTGCGAAGAGTTTTATCCGCGAACGGGCTTGACGGATATCGATCGATCGCCCTTCGACACTCTTCGAGGGCCTCTGAATCACGCCCGAGGTCGCGCAGAATGTTGATTTTCTCCAGATGAGCGAGGGGAGCGAGGCGGCTGGACGGATAATCATCGAGGAAATCATCAAAAGCAGCCAGCGCGTCGTCTTCGCTTCCGCTTACCATCAACGAGCGAGCGTGGTTGTATTTCACATAGTCCATGAGGGGGACGTAGTGCTGAAGCTCCTCACCGAAGATCGGCTCCGCCTCGGCCCGACGTCCCTCTCTCAGAAGCAGGTAGCCCTTAAGGAAAAGCGCGCGATAGTGTGGAATGCCCTCGAAACGCTCGGCTATATCATCCAGAAGCGTGTAGATCGGGGGATATTGCTCGGACGGGTACGGTGATGTCTCCGCGTACTCTAAAAGAGCGCGTATCTCGTCCGTCTTCAATTGGAGTTCGTCAAGGGATCGGCCAATCGCTCCCCATTCGGCCGAGCCCCTGTCGTGCCACGATTCGTACTCCAGCCGCGCTCCCTCGAGGTACCCGAACGCAAGGTACGCACGCGCGCGTGCGATATGGGCCGACTCATCGTTCGGCGACAATCTCAGCTTGTTGTTGGCGGAAGCGAGATCCTCGGCGGCCTGCACAAGAGTGTCGTCGCCGGCAAAAAGACCGCCGGGATTCCTGAGCAAATCCCTGACCTGCGGCAGTTGAATCGCAACCACCACGACAACCACCGCGAGCATCACAAGAACTCCAAGAAGAATCCGCCAGATCGCGTTGTATGTGCCTCCGGGCCTGGTTTCAGCCTGTCTCAAGTTTCATCCTCCGCAGAAAGCAGTTCCTTGCGACGATCCCTGATCCTGATCTCCTTGGGTCTCTCTTCCATTTCGAGCCGCGACGCCAGCTCGCTGAACGTGTGGAAGCTGACCTCCTCAACCGTCAGCTCCATCCGGTCCCTGATCATTTCCCTGACCTTGCTCTCCACCTCGTCATTGTCGACATCGGCCTTCACACAGAGTCGCAGATGTATCTCATCGAGATCGTGTGGATCGTCGTTACGCTTCGCGATTTCAACCTGCCACTCGATGATCCCATGCACTTCGCTCATGATCGGGAAGAACTCGTTGAAGTCGACGAGCGTTCCCTTGACCTTGGAAAGCCTGAGCTCGCTTCTGTCGGAGAGCCTGGTGATGTCGGTGGAAAGTCTGGGCAGTCTTCTTCCGCAGCCGGGACACTGTTGCCATGTTATGCCGCCACGTGCGTAGTCGCCGGTCCGGTATCTCAGCACCACGCTTCCACGCCAGTCGAGCGCGGTGTAGACAATCTCGCCCGACTCCCCGTCGCCCACCGGCTTTCCCGAATCCGGGTCGATGGTTTCGAAGATCTCCATATCGGGGTAGAGATGATAGCCGGTCGACTCGGTCAGAGAATTCTCGCTCGGGCATTCCATCCAGGCGACCCGTGCCTCGGTGAATCCGTACGTCGAAAGGATCATCGGATCCTTCGCCCCCATCGAGGTGAGAAGATCGTAAACCCGTCGCTTGTACCCCTTCGTCACCCGCTCGGCTCCGAGCACGATCAGCCTGATCCGCGAGAAATCGGCGCCACGCTCCGAGGCAAGCTTGAGAAGATGATAGACGTATCCAGGGATACCGACGAGGACGGTAGCCCTGAGGCTCTGGATAAGAGGTATGATCCGGTCGCTGCCCGTTATCCTGCCGCCGCCGCTGTGGAAGATCGGAAGGCCGCTCTGCATCCCGGCCTGATACACAATCCAGAACGCAAGATGGGGAGCATACGGGAAGACGCTCACGACCATATCCCTGTGACGGTTAACCTCGCTGATCGCGAACAGCCGCTTCGCCGCCTCCCGGAACATGTTCATGTCACGGGACGTGTAGAGAAAAGGAGTCGGGACAGCCGTACGCCCTGTAGTCGCTATGAAAAAAACGGGAAGATACTCGTCGAGGATCATCTCCCTGATACCCCGTCCCCTCCTGACGCGATCCCACATCAGCCCGAGCTTTCTGCCCGTGCTTAACGTGTCCCGGAATGTCTCGGGATCGGGCTGAAGCACGAGTCTCCTTGCCTTGCCGGGATCCTCGGGAGTAGGAGCTATGTCGGCTTTCGATGTGAAAGGGATCTTGTGAAGATCGGCGACCGAGCGGACATCGTCGGCAGTCAGCCTTTCCCTCCTGAAAAGGTCGATATAGTACGGGGAGTAGTTGAGGACCTGCTCCTTCAGGAATCGATGGAGCATGGCCCCCTGCCGATCCCGGATAGTCCGGGCGTCTATGCGGTCCCAGTCCTTCCAGATCATTGCCCCTGACACCTTTTCTCTCTGCCAATATGAGGGAGAGAGTCGCACGAAAAGCGCCGATCACTCGGCAGAATAGAAATCGTCAATGCGGACCTGACTTTCGCGAGTCCCGTCAATACCGTAGTAATTCACCGTAAGCGTGAAGCTCCTTGCGTCGAAGATGATGAATCCGCTGTCAGGCCGACCTATGATGCCCCTGTACTCCTCATCGTAGCCCATCCTGAACCCGACTCGATTCTGCGAAACAAGGGAGCCTGTCTCGCGATCGAACACCAGCACCTCGGAATGGTTCATGTTGTCGGGTCCACCGAGACATATCAGGTTGTCATCACCGTCAACAACCAGCGTGGTGAAATCCATCGTCGGACGCCACGGATCATTGATCGCGTTCGATCCCTCGCCCCAGCCAAAATCCCACGATCCGTCGGGCTCAAACCGGAACACCCCGATCATGTTTCCGCGATTGAGGTCGTACTCATCGTAGGTGTCCACCAGGTAGACATAGCCCTCGGAGTCGGTGAGAAGCTTGCGGGGACGTATCGGGTAGTATTCCTCTTTTCCTATGAAGCGGATATACCTTCGACCGTCGGCGGAGATGAGATACACATACCGCTGTACCCGATCCAGAACGAGAAGCGACCCGTCCGATCTGACCTTGAGATCGATTGGATCGGTGAGCGGGAAACTGGTCCTGCCCCC
>CAYLVL010000043.1:0-11890 GCA_964387135.1 uncultured Planctomycetota bacterium | reverse complement strand
TTGCGGGACTGGCTGATGTGAAGGTCGTGATCTCAGCGGGTATGGGCCGAAGAGCAGTCAATGACCTCCAGGCGAACAACAAGGAAATCTACGTCACCCGGGAGACGGAAATCTCCGAGGCTGTGAAGAAGTACCTCGAAGGCAGGCTGGACAGCGGCGAGGCATGCGCCGGTCATGAATCGGAGCATTAGCTGATCGGATGAACCCGTTTCCCCATGCTCTTCTCTATAGGGGGCCCGACAATGCTATTCCCACGTCAGATCAGAACATGCCTGACGACGCTGGCAATCGGCTGGATTTTGGCCGGCACGATCGGCTCTTCGGCAACCGCAGGCGAAATCGCAGTGGTGGAGGACGAAAACGGACGGCTTGTGACCGTCGAGGCGCGAGGAACCGTCCCGATCTCCGATGACGAACAGGCGTCGCGCGACAGCGCGGTACGGGAGGCGCTGTTAACCGCGGTCAGTGTCGCCATTGTAAAGCTCACGGAGAGCGGCAAGGAAATCCTCATCATCCCCCAGTTGCGACAGCTCATCGCCGGTCAATACGAGGCTTTCGTTGAGAGCTACAGCATCGTTTCCGAGGAGACATCGGACCAGAGACATTCGGTTTTGCTGACCGCGGAAATCCGCATCACTCCCGATCAGATGAACGACATCCTCTCTGTAATCGAGGACGGTCGGCCCGAAGAGCGGGCCCCGGTCATGCTGCTTGTCCACAACATCGACTTCACCAACCTGGTGCTGTTCGAGGAGGACATCAGGCATGGCCTGGAATGCGTCTCTGGGCTCTACCGCCGCAATTTTGCGACGAACGAGGCGAGGCTCGAGCTGATTTGCGATGTGGGCACCGAGGAGCTTGCGGAGATTCTCATCTCGACGCCGTTCACCGACTACCAGTTCGAAGTTGTTGAGTTCTCCGAGGGAATGATCGGAATCGAGGTCATCAACGGAGTGCGGGGAGCAACCCGGGGCTCCGGACCTTCCGCAACTCCCGGAGTGACCGAAGCGCCGGTCATGGATGACGGGAGAACGAGCCTGATGATCCTGCCGTTTGAGGATCCGTACTCGACCGGCCTGAGCGATCGGGCGGCTTCCGATATCGGCGGCAGTCTCCAGCGTCTATCGTTCCTCAGGTGCATGTCGCCGATGGGCCCGCAGTGGAGAGGCGGCGGGTATGGCGGCTCGAGCTGGTGGTCGTCGCTGGATCCGAGCGAAGTCGGTGTGGACTGGATCCTCATCGGGCGAATCACCGATGTCGACTTCACGTGCGGTTTCACACCTCCCGTCTTCGATGAGGAAACCGGACGTAAGATCGTGCATGAATCCTGGTCGAAATGGGGACGCCTTTCGGTGTCGGTCAGCGTGGTCGATCTTCATTCCCATCGAACCCTCTACGCCAATTCCTTCTCCAACTCGACCGGCGACAGCGGCTGGTACCGATGCTGCCTGCGATCCGACAGGTCGATGATCGACGAGAACTGGCAGGCCATCTCGACCGCGATGTATGTAGACGTTCTGAGCACCATTTACGGAGAATTCGACACTCCATGCTTCGTCTCCGGCAGACACCCGGAGCAGAGCGACAGGGCGATCACACCGCTCGGATGGGGTGACGGCCTTTACGTGGAAATGCCGATGAGAATCTATATCCCGGCAGAATCGTCCGAATCAACAGAGGGCTTGTTCGGCGGCTCATGGGTCGAGCTGTGCAAGGTGACCGTCAAGGAAGTCCATGAGGACCATTCGGTCATCGAGTGTGAGGACAAGTGGTACGAATATTTCGAGTTCGGCGAGGGAAACAACATCCTCTGGCCCGTCATGCCTGACAGATGGTAGACGCCATCGAACTCCCCAATTCCCCTTATCGCAATTTGCCGCACCCCCGCATGATGGATACAATGCTCCTCTATCCGCCAATCCCGTGCGTATCATTTGCGTAAACCGAAACAAGAGGAGAGATAACTTTGAAGATTCTCAGCATACTTGGAAGTCCCAGGAAAAACGGCAACACCGCGACGATTCTCGGCTGGGTCGAGGACGAGCTGAAATCCGCCGGTCATGAGGTCGGTCGCGTCGATATCATTGATTACGACATCAATGGATGCCTCGAGTGCTACACGTGCAAGAAGATCCCCGATGCTCCCGGCTGCGCGCAGACCGATGACGGCAACGACCTGATGGAAAGACTTCTCGAATCCGATGCCGTCATTCTCGCGAGTCCGTTGTTCGCGTGGGGCTTCACCGCCCAGATGAAGACCTTCGTCGACCGGACCTTCTGCCTGGTCGCTTTCGATGAAAAAGGTCCGCTGTCGCTGGTGGACGGCAAGCCGTTCGGACTTCTGGTAACCGCCGGAGGTCCGGTCGAGAAGAACATGGACCTGATTGTCAAGGAGTTCGAGCGAATCACCAAATGGAACGGCAGCGTCAACGCAGGCACGCTCCTCGTTCCGCACTGCACGAATCCCGACGAGATCGCGCCGGAGATCAGGGAGCAGGCGAGAGAGTTCGCTCAGAAGATGATCACAAGCAACTGAGACCCCATGACCGGGAAAATCCACAGCATCAACCATGAGACCTGCCTCAGATGCTGCCGGTGCGTCAACATCTGCCCGATGCTCCATCTTGACCTCATCGAGGGCAGTATCCGGGAAATCGACGACCCTCTGAGAAATTGCATGCGCTGCGGGCATTGCATGGCAGTGTGCCCGACGGAGTCGATTGTCGTTCACGGTTACAGCTACTCTGATTTCGATAAACTCCCCGACGAGCTTCCGAAGCTCGATGATTTTCTCATGCTCCTGAAGGCTCGGAGAAGTGTCCGCAGATACCAGAACAAGCCGGTCTCGCGGGAGCTGATTGACAAGATCCTCAATGCGGCAACAACCGCGCCGTTCGGTATGCCGCCGACATCGGTCGAAGTGCTTGTGGTGCTGAATCGGGAAGAAATCCGGTCGATCCGAAACGGTGTCCTTGAGACATACAAGCAGTGGATCAGCTTGTTCGAAAATCCGCTCACGGGGCTTTTTGTCAGGATGCAGATGTCAAAGGGTGAAGCTGAGCAATTGCGCAACCGGATTATCCCCTTGGTGAGAGGAATCATGCGCGCGTCCGAGCATGGCAGGGATTTCCTGACTTACGATGCTCCAGCGATGCTTCTCTTCCACGCGGACAGAGACACCCCCGCGCACGAGCACAACTGCGTGATCGCGATGACATACGCAATGATCGCGGCGGAGGGTCTCGGCCTCGGAACCTGCATCGTGGGCCTGATACCCCCGGCAATCGACAGGAATCGCTCTCTCCGAAAAAAACTGGAGATACCGAAAAACAACAAGGTCATCGGCAGCCTCGTTCTCGGTCACCCAAGCGTGACCTACAACCGCACCATCCCAAGACAATTCAAGAACGTGAAATGGATGGAGTAAGAGGATCGAATAGACAGCGCACGCAGAGGCACGTCCGTAAGGGAGTGCGCATCCCTTTATTCCAAAAAACCACGGGGGACACCTTGTGCGCAGCAAGATGTCCCCCTGTTCATCATCTCTCCTTTCCCCGTACGCTCCTTCCCGCCTTCGGTCTTCCGCTGCGACCGGTTCTAACCCGCCTGTCTTTCCGCTCCGAACGGAAGCGCCAGTTGCGCCGATCCCTCTCCTTCCCCCTTCGCGTTTCTATCCATTCCCCCGGCGGATCGAACCGTTCCCGCCCTGCCGTTCACAAGCACGTACTCCAGGGACTTCCTCGCTACTCTTCCCAGATTTAGATAGTCATCAACCGTCTTCAGCCGACACTCCGCTCGTGCCTGGAGGATTCTTTTCGCCATTACAGGTCCAATCCCCGGGATTTTCAGAAGCTCGGTAGGCTCGCACCGCACGATGTCGATCGGGAACAGCTCCGGATGAGCGTTCGCCCACGCTTCCTTCGGATCGATATCCGGATCGAGCCGGCCGGTCGGATCGAACACCAAATCGTCCGATTTGAATCCATACAGCGCGACAAGCCTGTCCGCCTGATACAGTCGGTGCGATCGCTTGGGATTCTCGGGCTTACGGTCTTCCAGAGGGGTGTTCGGGATCGGCTCGAAGGCTGAATAGTAGATGCGCCTGAGCTTGAGCTCATTGTAGAGGTAATCCGCGGCTGTAATCAGTGCCCGATCGGTCGCGCCTGGATCGTCCGTTCCTCCCACAACGAACTGGCTCGTCTGGCCCACCCTCATCGGTATCCTGCCCTGCCTTCTCAATGTCTCGATCCATTGCATCTGCTTAATTATGTTGGTCCTGATGCCCTTGTTCGGCGCGATAGCCTGTAGCGCCGACTCACTCGGAGCCTCCATATTGATGCTCAGGCGATCAGCGTATTGCCCGGCGGCTTCGATAAGATCGATTGATGTACCGGGCAGTATCTTCAGGTGGATGTAGCCAGGATAGAGGTACTTCTCCCTGAGGATTCTGGCGGAATCCACGATCTTCGTCATGACCTCCGAGACCTTCCCGCCGATCCCCGACGACAGGAAAAGACCCTCGATGAGGCCCAACCGGGCCATCTGCATTGTGGTGAGGGCGATCTCTTCAGGGCTCATGCTGTCGCGCGGACGGTCTCGATCCTTCCTGAACGCGCAGTACTTGCAGTTGAACTCGCAGTGGGAAGTCTGGAGAATTTTGAGAATCGGCATAAGTCTGCCGCAACTGTTGACATACGATACACCGGGCACGGAGCCGTCGGCGTCGGCATAGAGCTTCTGATCGTGAGACGCCGAAAGCCCCTTTACAGCGGCTATCAGTGCGGGATTCGGTTTCTCGTCCGGGCAGGTGAGATCGAAAACGGCTCCCTGAGTCAGATGCTGCACCTTGTCGATACGGGACGCGCCCATACGTAAAGTATGTTTAGCATAATTGGGGGCGAGAGTCAATAGTAATATTCCTAAGGAGAATACGTTACGATAGCGAAAACGTGATACTGGCGCTTTCCGGTAGTATACTGGCGTACTGTCGACGTAGGAGCATTCCAGATGAGGTCCCAGGCTCTTTATCTCATTCTGCTGGTCGTTATCGTCGCCGTGGTGGTTTTTTTCGTCGCGGAGACGTTCCGCTCCACCTCCGGAGGGCTGTCATCATCGGACCGGTCGAATCCCCGCCTTGTATTCAATCGGCCTTGCGGAAGGGATTTGTCCGGTATAGATATAGCCCTGGACGACCATGGCTACATCTACATGGTCGCCGAATCGCCCTGGGACCCTGAATCCGATGATGACGAGCGATCCTCCGGCAATTCGGGGACCTGGGTTATTCTCACGAAACTGGATGCGTCCGGAACCGAGATATGGTCCTGCTCGTGGCCGGGCTCCCCGTACTGCGTCGCCACGGACAACAACGGCAGCGTGTACATTGCCGGGCGATTCGAGGGCATAGTCGACTTCGATCCGGGCGAGGACCGCTCCGCTCGTGCCGCAAGCGAAGGTGACATGGTATTCCTGAGCAAACTGGAATCATCGGGCGAATTCCAGTGGGTCCGCACGTGGGGCGAGGTCAGGGCGGACAGGAGCGCCAAACTCGCCGTCGACGACATCGGCAACGTCTACATCACCGGAGTCTTCGCCCGTCCGCGGGATGTGGAGCGCAACATCGCAGCCGGCGGTTGCGACTGGGACATCCGTCATAACATCTATCTTCACAAGTTCGACACCTTCGGCGAGACCCAGTGGCGATACACCGGTCCCGGTTACGATTTCGGACCGCTGAACGGAGTGGATGTCGACGCGGAGGGCAATATTCTCCTCGCAGGCTGTCTTCTGTCGAACGGGCAGAATGAAACGCCTTCGGAGAATGGCTCCGCCGGCTGTAATTGCGGCGATGTTTTCATCTCCAAGTTCGATCAGACCGGCGATCAACTCTGGACGATATCCTGGCCCGATTCCCCGGGCTTCGTGCATAATTGCGATCTTGCCGTAACCAGGGAAGGGACGGTTTATGTCGTGGGAGACTTCTCCGGCGAGCTCATACTTGGGAGCATGGCCGGAGACACAATCGGCCCGGTGACCGGCGATCATCGGAGCGCGTTCGCTGCCTGCTTCGATTCCGATGGAGATCCTGTATGGCTCACTCACTGGAAAGGGGAAGGCGACACCGAGGTCACGAGAGCCAGAACAGGCGTCGATGGCGGACTGTATGTGGTCGGTCAGCACATCGGCCCGACGGTCATTCGAACCGCCGATGCATCCAAGACCCTCGAATCCGGGGGAGACGGTTTTGACTCCTTCCTCGTGATTCTCAGCCCGAACGGGGAATTCAGGGACGCCTGGACGTGGGGCGGAAACGGCAGCGAGTACGCATTCGGGCTGTCAGTGGACCGGATCGGCAATGCGTATGTGGCGGGTGACTATCATGGCTCGGTTGAGCTTGATTTCGCCGAGTTGCCCGGCTTCATTCCGCAGGAGGGAGTGTATGTGGTGAAGGTTGCGTTGGAGTAGTCTAGAGAATCTCAGTGCCTATGTACTAAACCTAATGAAAATGGTGCCGGCGACCTGGTAATCTGAATGCGTTATCCTTCTCCCCTCTCAGCTCACGGCATCTACAGGCAGCGTAATGTTGACATACAAATCGAATTAAATGGGTCACCGGCACCATTTCTACGTCCGAAGAATCCTGCAGTAAGGAGATAGATGAGGCATTTCTTGGTAAGATATGCGGCACCGATTGCATATTGGAGGTCAGCAATGTCCGGCGGAGGTGGAGAGAAGAAGGAAGCGCCTTGCGTGGGCGCAACTTCAGGCTGATTTTGCAGTCTGCCTGCTAGCCGGGTGTTGCGAACGGCGATCAAATCTGATTTATTGTAGCGCAATCACGCGAGGAGGCGCGCATGTACGGTAGTTTCTCGTGGGCTTGGATCATCTACGGCGGACTCATCGTTTTGCTTCTCGGAGCGCTGGGGCTCACTGCGTGGATGATGGCGGAGTACTTCTCGATCAAGGGTCATTTCAATCCCACAGATGACCTGCTCGGTCAGATAGGAAACGTCAAGAGAGAATGTACCCCCCATCAAAGAGGCAAGGTGTATGTCGCCGGGGCGTACTGGGATGCGGTCAGCGAATACGGCGCGCTCCGCGAAGGTGAGGATGTCAGGGTCGTTGCCGTGAAGGAGAAATTCCTGGTGGTCGGCAAGGTTGATCTCATTGGCACACCCCCCGAAGAGCGCGGCGCCTGACACAATAAGATGACAGAGAACATCTGCATGGAGCAGATACTCATTCCCATAAAACGTCGATAACCAACGACAAGAGGAGCAATTGAAATGGAAAACCTGGTCACCTGGATAATCATAATCATCGCGGCACTGTTTGTGCTGAGCTGGTTCCTCAAGATCGCCTACCAGTACGAGCGGATTGTCCTCTACACGCTCGGGAAGTTCCAGGGTCTGAGAGGCCCGGGAATCGTGTTTGTGGTTCCGCTCTTTCAAACCATCCGCAAGGTGGACATCCGAATCATCACCCTGGACGTGCCGTCGCAGGAGGTAATCACCCGCGACAACGTAACAGTACGAGTCAACGCGGTCATTTATTATCAGGTCATGGACGCGAACAAGGCGGTCAACAACGTTCGCAACTACAACCTGGCCACAAGCCAGGTCGCCCAGACCACCCTGAGAAGCGTTCTGGGCGAGCACGAGCTGGACGACCTGCTGGCAAACAGGGAGAAGATCAATCAGACCCTTCAGTCGATCATCGACGCTCAGACCGATCCCTGGGGCGTCAAGGTCAGCATGGTCGAGATCAAGGATGTCGAGCTTCCCGAGACAATGAAGCGCGCGATGGCGAAGCAGGCCGAGGCGGAGCGCGAGAGGCGCGCGAAGGTAATCGCGGCCGAGGGCGAGTTCCAGGCTTCCAAGCGCCTTGCGGAAGCCGCCGATGTAATGGGCAGGAACATGATCTCCGTCCAGTTGCGCTACCTCCAGACCCTGGTGGAAGTTGCCGCCGAGAAGAACTCAACGACCCTCTTCCCGATACCGATCGACTTGTTCGAGCATTTCCTTTCGGGATCCAGAAAGCCAAGCGGGAACCCACCGGCTTCCCAGGCTTGAGATGCAGGAACACCTGCGAAGTGGGCGCGCGGATCAGCGCGTTAACTCCGCGTTGCCAAGCTCCGCTTCCACCTGGTTGACAGCTTCCTGCGGCTTAACCTCGGAGGGTGTCCAGCACGATGTGGCGCTGACCATCTCCCGTATCAGACCTTCGCTGATGTGATAGGCCAGCGGCGGCCTGAGTCCGAGCCGCTTCATGAGCTCCGCCAGCTCCTCGTCGGGCACGACCGGTATCTGGTCCTGAGGGCAGGCGAAACCCATCCTCGCGACAAGGTAGTTGGCCAGCCACAGTACCGCGGCCAGCGGATCGAACGGCTCCCGCATCGGGCAGTGATGCCTTCCTATCGCCGATGCGATCTGATCGGGCAGGTTCCACGATTTGACGAACGATTCTCCCCACACCTGGTGATTGAAACCCAGGAAATCGAACTCGTTCTCGATTACGCTTTCCTTGAATTCTCTTGACACCTCCAGAATCCCCTTGAGGTTCTGTCTTTCGAGGATCAGGAGCAGGAGAAGGCCGATGTCATGGAGAAGCCCCGCCGTCGCCGCGACATCCGGCTCCACTCCCCTGGCGTTGCGTGCAAGGTGTTTGGCGGCGATGCTTGTCGCGGCGGCGTGTCGCCATATCGTGTGAGGGCTGAGTCCCTGAAGTCCCCTGAATCGAACGCCCCGCGAGAACGCGTCCTCCAGCACGACGGACCGCACGGTGTCGATGCCGAGGATGGTCACCGCTCTTTGAAGGCTCTTGACCTTGCCCTCCAGACCGTAAAAGCTCGAGTTCACCCACCTGAGAAGGCGCGCCGCGCTCGCCTGGTCCCGCTCAATTACGTGCGCGACTTCCTTGGCTCCCGTCCCGGGCTTCGCCAGGATCGGGATCAGGTCCAAAGTCGCGTTCGGGAGCTTGGGCAGCGCCTGCGTCAGCGAGCATAAAAGCTCCGCGGTCTCCTCCGTCACATCCTCCAGCGTGTGGTAGTTCCTGTGAATCGACGTCCGGATCTCGTTGCAGTATTTTTCTTCCGTACCCTTGGAATCCCCCTCATCGTCCGACTCCGCGGCGGTCCTGGCGTGTTTCTTTCCGGTTGCCGGAGCGATCGATTTCGGCAGAGTTGCATCGGGCACATCTTTGGGCCGCGTGGGGGCAGTCTGCTGCTGATCCTGGCGTCCGATGAACCATGCCGCACCGAATGTACCGGCTGCCGCGAGGACTATCACAGCAATGACGACCTCGATCATGTCAGAGAAACCTCCAGAAGAATCCTCGAACTAGTATCGCGTCAAGGAGGTTTATACTGTTAAAAACGACGGTATTAGATGATGAAGTAAAGGGGAATGGGGGAAAAGGCGGATTTTTTCATTTTCGGCATCTGTGATATTTTAACCTAAATTAAGTAAATCCGGGCCCGCTGTTAACTATGTGGTTACTTACCAGTTCATATCCATACCGTTTACATCAGTTGGTAAGATAACGCCTGTGTTTATGCGCGTTTTGTGAGACTGCAATGATCAAGGCTGTAAGGATATTGATTAATTAAGAGCGATCATGCCATGTGATTTCATGCGCTCCGGGCCCTCCGGATCCCCGGCGGCGACCCGCCGTGAATTTCTCAGAATATGCTGCAAACCGTTTGCATTTTCAATGCTTATTCGCTATATTGCGGTTGCAGATACATAAATTCACAGCCGATGGAGGCACTATGGAAATTATCTACTCATCCGTGAAAGACATCGAGAGGCTGTACAAGGGCCTCGCGGACGAAAGCCGGCTCAAGATCCTGTTCCTTCTGAACGAGATGGGCGAGGCTTGCGTGCGTGACATCCAGCAGGTCCTGAGAGTCCCGCAGCCCACCGTCTCAAGGCATCTCGGTCTACTCAAGAGAATGAGCCTTGTGGACAACCACAGAAGAGGGAAGTGGAACTACTACTACATCGTGAAGAAGCAGCCGGAGATAGTGAAGAATCTCATGCACTGTCTCACCCATCTGGAGAGCTGCCGCAAGATCTTCAGAAAGGAAATGCAGTCACAGATGGACAAGCTGCTGCCGCGCCCGAAGGTGCGACGGCGCCGCTGATCTGTCTTCTCATGTGTTTCAACAGTCATGCCTTCGCCCCGACTTCAAGGTCGGGGCTTTTTGCTGCCTGGGACCTCGATCCCACATGTTTTAAGGTTCCAGAATGGCCACTTCGAGACGATGTTTGATTAGAACACACTTAATGTGATTAAATACCGTGTAGCATACGGGTTATGTCGCGCTGCGTTTTTTCTTGTCCAACCCGGCTGCGCGGAGGGTGGTGCGCAAGGGAACGGTGGGGTGTTGATTGGGCTGATAGAGAAAAACACCGATGCCTGCGTTCGCATGATCGGGACGACATCCAATCATGAATTCGTTGATTGCTTCGACGGACACCGAGAGCGAATCCGACTGATACTAATACATTCGTAAGAATCAGGATTCATTGCCGGGTTTCAAGCCCGGATAACTTAAGGGAGGAATAGCAATGCTGAAGAGAATCGCTGTGTGGCTGATGGTCGGCATGGTGCCCCTGTTCCTGTGGCCGACCGCATCACACGCAACCTTTGAGGATGTGCCATTGGATCACTGGGCCTACGATGCTGTCGAGTATCTTGCCGAGGAAGGCCTGGTCATCGGGTACCCCGACGGCACCTTCCGTGGCGACCGCCAGCTCACGCGTTACGAGTTCGCGATGGTGGTCAGCCGGCTTTACGACCAGTTCCTCGACATGATGGATGAGATGGAGACCCCGGCCATCGATATGCAGGCCGTGCTCGACATGCTAATGGACGAGTTCCAGCCCGAGCTCGACGAGATGCGGGATTTGATCGAGGGCAACACCGCGCGAATAGAGGGACTGGAGGGTACGGTAAGCGGATTCGACGACAGGATCGCCGAGATCCACGGACGGGTGGACGATATGGATCGCGCGTTCCATCCCTACGGCGACCTTTCTGTGAGGTTCTACGGTGTCTACCCCGAAGTGGGCAACCAGGCGCAGCGAGCCCAGTTCATGCTGCACTTCGGGTTTGTGTCCCGGATCACCGACGAGCTCACGTTCGGGGCCAGGCTCTCATCGGGAGCCGAGGATGCCCGGCAGAGCGCCTACGAGACATTCAATGACGGGTTCGGTCTGGACGCTCTGAACGTGGATCGGGCCTACCTGATGTGGACTCCCGAAGCCTACACCGGCATGACCTTCTGGGCCGGCAAGTTCGCCCCGCCCTGGCGCACGACCCCAATGACTTTTGACTCGGACCTTCAGGTCGAGGGTCTCGCGCAGCATTACTCCTGGGGCGATTTCGATTTCTATCTCGGCGAGATGGTGCCTGCCGAGGCGGGCTTTTACCTGCTGGCGCAGGCCGGAGTCAGCGACCTTCTTCTCGACGACAGCCACTTCGCCGTCACCTATCACTACATCAATGACGACGCGTGGACACACATCCGCAGGGACATGGAGCTCGGCATGCTCACGAACCACTGGGACTTCTCCCGTCTCGAAAGCCCCGATGAGTACAGGGCGATCGAGGTTTACTGGGAGTGGATGCACCAGCTCGCCGATTTCCCGTTCAAGGTTCGCGCCAACTACCTGAGGAACCTCGAGGAGACCGCGCCCGGTCTTGATGACGAGGCGGGCTGGCAGCAGGCGGCATGGGCCGGATTGTACGTGCACGACCTCTCGCTCAGTGAGCCGGGCGACTGGCAGTTCTGGGGCGAATACGGACGATTGCAGCCGAACTCGGTTCTTGGATGGACCACGGACGCATGGCGAGGATACGGCGATGCAGAGTTCTGGGTTGCCGG
>CAYLVL010000042.1:0-11938 GCA_964387135.1 uncultured Planctomycetota bacterium | reverse complement strand
AAGAAGTGCTTCGTGTGTACTGTCATATACCTGGCCGGTCCTTTCGGAGAAGTAATCGCGGATCAGCCTGTGGAAAAGCTCTGGTGAGCGCCGAACGTTCGCCCCCAGGATCCATTGCCTGTCGCTCTCGAAGACCGTCTTGAAAATGCGGAAGCTGCTCGAATCTTTCTCGGCGCAAAGGAAAATGAGGCCACCGCCTGCGTCTTTATTCCTGAGCAGAAATCGGACCTTCACGAAGAGGTATTTCGGGAGCAGACCACGGAGTATTTCCCGCGCCTTGACGAGCTCGCCCTCGGCCTCGCTGACCGCCATGCGCGCGAGATCTTCGCTGACGCGAAGCTCCTCGACAAGAGATGTAATCAACTCCTGGTCCATTCAATCCTGCCCCGATTACTCCGAGGCTCCCCCTGCCTGCTCGACCGACTCCGATGCGGCCTCCTCAGCCGCCTTGGCAGCCATCTCCCGGGCCAGTTCCCTTTCAAGGGCTCTTTGAGCAGCTTCACGCCTTGCGGCCTGGAGAATGTAGCCTTCAATAAGGTTACCGATGAGCAGACCCCCCGCGCCGAAAACCACCCCGGCTGCAAGGCCCTTGATCGAAGCCATCATGAGATCGCCGCCGTACAGAACCCCGGCAAGAACGCTGATGGCAAATGCTCCCGTGCCAACGAGAATAGCCGTGCGTCGTCCGATCTCAGTCAAGCATGCCTCCGATGCGGGTCGACCTTCGCGGAAGTACCCGAAAGCGCACCTGCACGCGGGCGCAAAAGCCAATGGGGCGCCCCCACAGATGCATCATTAGTATCAGGAGCCTGACAGCCCTGATTTCCCGCGAAACAGCTCTATAAGGTAAATGGAAATAGCAGCAGCCGGCTTATCACTCGGACAGCAGGGGACCGGTCTCACCGGACTTCAAAAGCCCGGTCGGAATGACGATAATTCGCTCCGGATCGCCCTGGAGCGCATATACGCGCGATCCATCGAGCGATATCGCAATCGCACGGAGGAATGAATCCTCCAGGATCTCGATTCTCTCGGTCACGGCCTGATCTTCCCCAAGCTCTATCAGCGCGAGATCGCCGGTGTAGATCCATCGACGGGCCTCAGAGAACCTGCCGGGCATCGCCTGCTGGAACATCGCCATAGCCGACCCCTCCGCGGGAGGTCCCCAGTCGGCGAGAGTCGCCACCACAGTGCCGGTATCCGGCACAACGGCGATATCGCTCGCCCCCGTCGTGCCGATATAGATCGGCTCGAAGGCTCCCGGCTCCTCAATCAGTGTTATTGCAGGCTCCATCAGCGCGCCCTCGCCCTGCTTGCTGCCCGAGCATGCCGCGAGAACCCCGGCATCGGTAACCACGAGCCTGCTGGGATTGATCCCCACCCACGACTTATCGACGAACTCAAGCGTGTCCGCGTCATACGCCCATACCCACGATCCATAGGGCGGCCCCATGGAGCCGTCGGGTTGCGCGGTCCACTGAAGCTCGAGGTCGGTGACGTAGAGATAGTCCCCGCTGAGCGCGATCGCCCATGGTATCTTTCCGCATGCGGCCTGTGCGGCGATCTCAATGGACATCCCCCCTTCTTCATCGGTCACCATGGAAAGACGGTAAACGGTTCCCTCGTAGGCATACTGCATCCCGCTCGCGACATAGATCGCTTCGTCCGGTGAGACATAAACCGCATTGCAGGCCCCTTCGGCCTCGGTCCCGGCTACCACGTGCCCGTCCGACGGATTGATGCACTGGATCAGCCCCCGGTCGATGATCTGGTCGCCGAGTGGCTCACCGACAAGAAAGATCATCGAGCCATCCGGCATGAACGCCATGGATGTCGGGCGCATGGTCAGGGGAATGTCGAGCATGACCGATCCGTCCGATGTGTCAAGAGCGACAAGGTTCGAGCTCTGATGGCAGAATGTCCAGAGAGATCCGTCGGCGGGACTGACGAAAAGCCGTCCCGCTCCCTCACCCGGAATATCCCAGGTCTCGATGCCCTCATCCTGGGCGCCGGCAGGAACCAGAATCAGAGTAGCAAGAAAAAGAAACAGCGGCGGAATTGCTCCCGTTCTCACAGCGTGCACCTCGCAGATCGTGTGACTCGGTTTTGATGATACCTTTGGCGGTCGGTATGTTCAATAGAACCGCGGATTGTAGTGCAGCTCAGGGTTGAACCGGGGCCCCAAATCGTCCCTCGTATGGAGTAAAATAGGGTTTACGTGAAAATCCGATAGAGAGTGAGTCAAATGCCCGTCCCTACACCGCCCGCGATGCCTCCCCCGATGGAAACCGAGCCTATCCATGTGATGGGAGAGGTCGATCTGATCGGCATCAAGCCGCTCGAGGTGGATGAAGCGATCAAGTCCGCCGCCCGTTTGAAGGAGAACATGGAGAAAGTGATTATCGGGAAAGCGCCACAGGTCGAGATGGCGATCGTGTGCCTGCTGGCAAGGGGGCATCTGCTGGTGGAGGATGTTCCCGGGACGGGAAAGACGACGCTTGCGAAGGCGCTCGCGAAAAGCATGGAGGGATCATTCCAGCGGATTCAATGCACTCCGGACCTTCTACCGGCCGACATCACCGGAACATTCGTCTACAACCAGAAAACAGCGGAGTTTAAGTTCAGGCCGGGACCGGTGTTCGCCGACGTGGTGCTGGCGGACGAGATAAACCGCGCCACACCACGCACGCAGTCGGCGTTACTTGAATGCATGGAGGAGTACCAGGTCACACTCGAACGAACGACGTTCCGACTTCCCCCGTCATTCATGGTGGTCGCGACGCAGAACCCGATCGAGTTCCAGGGCACTTATCCTCTTCCGGAAGCCCAGAAAGACCGATTCCTGATGCGGCTCAGGCTGGGTTATCTCGACAGTGAAGAAGAGAAAAGGATGCTTCTCGATCAGGCGACCGTCCATCCGATCGAGAGCATCACGCCCGTGCTGACAACCGAGACGGTTCTCCGTATGCAGAAGACGGTACGGGGGATTCATGTCGAGGACGATTTGCTGGACTACATCGTGAAACTGGTCGGCAGCACTCGAACCGACTCGAACATCCATGTCGGGGCCAGCCCGAGGGGAAGTCTCGGCCTGTACCGAGCGGGACAGGCGATCGCGCTGGTTCGCGGACGGGACTATGTGATCCCGCACGACATCAAGGAGATCGCGCAGGCGGTGCTCGCCCACAGGATGATTCTCAAGCCGCAGGCCGGATACTCGGACGACTCGGTTTCCGATCTCATCAATACCCTTCTCGCGAAAGTGGGTCCGATGGGGGATCAGCGATGATCCGACATCCCCTGATTCTGACGGGGATTCTCGCGATCCTCCTCGCAGGGGTGCTTCTTCTCAGAAAGGCAAGCTGGGAAGGCAGGTTTGTGATGGCCTGCGGGGTGATCGCGCTGGTCGCGTTCATAAGGCTGCATTTCTATCTTCTTCTGCTGGTGGCGATGTCGATGTTCGCGTTCGTTGCGGTCGCGCTGGTATGGGCGTTGATGGCATCGGCGGGCGTTCGCGTTGTCAGAGAGGTAAAGGACGAGGCGATGGTCGGCGAGAGTGTGAGCGCCGAATACTCGGCGAAGGGCCGCTCCATTCTGCCGCTGTTTCACACGAGGATCTGGGATCGAATTTACCGGGAGCGCGGGGACGGATCGATCGAGGAGTTTGTTTTCGAGGAACCGGGCTACATAGGGTTTCTGAGAATATCGCTGAGAGAGAAAGCCGAAGGATCGATGCATTTCGAGCCGCCGGTCAGGGGAGTAATGAAACTGGGACCGATCGCGGTGGAGGGCGGCGACCCGTTCGGAATTTTCACTTTCACGAAATGGCTTCCGCTTGGTGAGGAAGTACTTGTGCTGCCTGCGTGGGTACGCCTGAACGCGATGCCGTCGGTTCCTGCCCGTCTGGGAGCGAAAGAGCAGGAGCATCTGGTTCCAAAGGAGGGGCACAGCCACGAGTTCATGGGGATACGTCCATGGACGAACGGCGACGGTCTCAGGGGTGTGCACTGGCCTCTTACCGCGAAGCATGACGCGCTCATAGTCCGGCAGTTCCAGCGCCAGGTAGAGGAGGAGATGCTCATCATCCTCGATGCCGACAGGCGCGCGGATGTGGGTGACGGCGCCGAGAACGCGCTTGAGTACCTGATAACCCTCGCCCTGAGCCTCGCCAACGCCTCCTATGAGATGGGCAGACCGTGGAATCTCGTGATCGCGGGGAGCGAGACGGTCACCGTATCGCACGCATCGACCGAGCCGCTTTTGCAGGCCCAGTATGCTCTCGCGCGACTGAAAGCCGACAGGGAGCAGCCGATCGAGGAACTGATAGATGAAATCAGGCGTGGGTACGGGCATTCCGCGTGCCTGTTACTTACTCCCCGGGTCGATGCCGCTCCGGCGGCGGCGCTGTCGAGGGGTGACGCGAAACTGGGGGAGGGATTGAGGTCGATACTGGTGCGGGTGGACCCGGATACTTTCGCGACAACAGTGGGCGACGGCGTCAAGGCGATGAAACGGCGCCGCGAGGCTGCCGGGACGACTTCCGCAGCACACGCGGCGGTCGGTCCGGTTGCCGAGCTCACTATTATCAGAGGAGACGAACTGGCGGACCTGTTTGTGCGACACGCGTTCGCATAGTCCGCATCGGGGGAGACAATGAAAGCGAGAAAAGCATTCATCGCGGCGGGGATTCTCATCGTATTGACGGTGGCACTGGCAGTACCGGCGGGAGCGACGACTCTGAGCGAGGTGCTCAGCGGCATTGCCGATGCGAGAAAGCCGGTCGGACTGACAACGCTCACGTTCATGGGAGACATGAGGCTCGATCTGAATACGGAAACGGGACTTCTGCCGGAGCAGGTCAGTCTCTTCGCGGCATGGAGGGCACCCGGGGACTGGTTCTGCTCGTATGAATCCGGCGGAGAGCTGGCGGGCAGCCTGGACGAAGCGGGCGGAGGCCATCCGTCGGTGAATCACGTGCTTCTTAGTCGTCCCGATTTCCTCGATGTGCTCGATATGGTCTGGGTTGCGCAGTACCAGGGAACGGCGTTATGGGACGGCGAGCCTGCATGGCAGCTTCTGTTCAGCACGAGGGACCTGACGCTCGATGTGCCGCCGTTTCAGCTCTATGTCCGTAAGGACGACCTGGTGCCGCTCAGGGCATCAGCGACATTCGACGACGGGACTGTCGCGACAACGGATTTTTCCTGGATCGTCGTTGATGAGATCATCGTTCCCGCTAAGTTCACAACCCGGTTCGAGCCGGCGGTAGGTCCGCTGTCGGGATTCGAGACGACCTATTTCAATCATGAGGTCAATACCGATCTCAGCGGAGTGAATTTTCCACGGGAAGAGGGAACGCTTCTGAGCATCAATGAGCCGGAAGGGGAAAGCCCGCCGGTTTTCGAGGAGCTCTATCACGGCTTCGCGGATGATCCCATTGTCGCGCCCATAAATGACTCGTCCGGAACATACGACAGGCTCAGTTTCACGTTCAGCCTGTATGTGGAGAGCGAGTCGGTTTTCGGGGAGCTGAACGGCCGCAGGCAGGCCATCCGAACGCTTGCAGGTGAGATCGTGTCGGAATGGGACTGGTCCGGCGATGACGGCCTGAGTACTCCCGGCGGCAAGTATGAGTGCGGGATGGAGATAATGACCGCAATAGGCGAGCTTCTCGACACAGACGCGATTACCGATTTCTATTTCCTTGATTTCGATCCCCTGGAGCCGGGCGATGAAGAGTAGAGCTTCCCGATTCGCCATAATTCCGGCATGATCAGGCTGAACCGGATCGTGATTCCGCTCATCACGGTAGCGGTGTCGGTTGCGGGCAGCATGCTGACATCGACCGGTATGGACGGCTGGTATGAGACGCAGAACAAACCGACTTTCACGCCGCCGGGATCGGTTGTCAGCACGGTCTGGACGATCCTGTTCATACTTGCGACAATCTCTGTTCTCCTCTACTGGAACGCGCACGCACCGTTCGGGGTACTGCCGAGGGATGAGCGATTCGGGTGGATCCTGGGGTTTTTCATCCTCAACGCGCTTCTTAATGTGTTCTGGAGCTTCCTGTTCTTCAATCAGCACCAGATGTACCGGGCGATCTGGGAGGCGATTCGCTTGGGCTGACGGTCGTGGTGCTGGTGGTGCCGTATGCGTGCTGGGCGGCGTTCGCGTGTTTTCTCACGTACAGCGTGTGGGCATTGAACAGAGGGCAGGGCGCCCTCCGTTACGGTCGGGCCTCTGTGTCTAGTGCGAAAGGAGATTGTCGAACTTGTCGGCTGCGTAATCCCAGGACTGGCTCATGGTGGGATGGTAGGCCCTGAGGTCGAATGAATCCGCGATTATGCGGCGGCCTTCTTCTGTGTTCGACACGACACCGGCTGAGACAGCCTGAACGAGAAGGTTGCCGGTGGCGGTGGCTTCGGCAGGCCCGGCGATCACCGGGATTCCGCATGCGTCCGCGGTCATCTGGCACACAAGCGCGTTGCGGGCGCCCCCGCCGACAACATGGATTCGGTCGATACTCTCCCCGGTAAGCCGGCCCAGCCGCCTGATTTTGCGTCGATAGGCGAAGGCAAGGCTTTCAAACACGCATCTGGACAGCGGACCGATTCCTTTCGGGACGGTCTGGTCGGTTTCCTCGCAGAAACGACGGATCGCGACGCGCATGTCGTCCGGGGCCGCGAAAGACGGATGGTCGGGATTGATCAGCGACTTGAACCAGGGAGCTTTTTCGGCCTCGGTTACGATGGTCTCAAAGCCGACATCCTGACCGTCGCGCGCCCACGCTCTTCTGAGCTCCTCGATAAGCCAGAAGCCCGTTACATTGGTGAGGAAGCGGATCGTGCCATCGATGCCGCCCTCGTTGGTGAAGTTCGCGTCCCTTGCCTCATCGGTGACAATCGGCGACCGGGTCTCCATACCGACAAGCGACCATGTCCCCGATGAAATGAAAGCCCAGGCACCTTCGGGACGATGCATCGCAGGGACGGCGGCAACCGCGCAAGCAGTGTCATGACATGCCGGGAAGGTCAGTTTCGCGGAACAACCTGTCTCGCCGGCGATCGCGGGAGCCAGATCGACGCTTGTCTCGCCGGGTTGGACGATCCCGGGCAGCAGGTCGTGGGGAAAGCCGATGCGATTCAGAATCTCGACCGACCACGATCGATTGCGCACGTCGAGGAACCCGGTCGTGCTCGCGTTTGTGTATTCCGCGACCGGTCTCCCGGTGAGAAGATATCCGAGCAGCTCCGGAATCATGAGGAGCCTGTGGGCGTTGTCGACAATCCACGGTCGTGAGAGAACATCTTCTGCGATCTGATAGACAGTGTTGAAAGGGAGGAATTGAATTCCGGTCAGCGAGTAAAGCTCATCGCGGGGAATCCTGTCGTGGACGATTGGAATCGAGTGCTCGGTCCGGGAGTCGCGGTAGGCAAACGGAAGCCCCACCAGGTCGCCGTCGGCCCCTATGTAACCGTAATCGACGGCCCATGTATCGATCCCCACACTCTCTGCATCCGGAACAGCCCTGAGGCACTCCTTCACTTCCTCGAACAGCCGAAGGATGTCCCAATGCCTGCGGCCGTGGATTTCTACGATGGAGTTCGGGAACCTGCGGACCTCGGCGCTTTCGAGAGTGCCCGATTTGAACTCGCCGGCGACCGCCTTGCCGCCCGATGCGCCTATATCAATGGCTAGGAGCTTCAACCGGGACCACCCTTGATGCCCCAGCGCTCGCGCGACTTCCTGATCTGCTCGTCCGTCAGCCCGACAGGCTTCCGTCCTGTGGCGAGGATGGTCATGTAAATCCGCGCGGCTTTTTCGACAATCTCGACCTGATCCAGTGCTTTTTCGAGGTCGGGAGCAAGCGAGACAACCCCGTGCATGGGCCAGACGGCGACATTGCAGTCGAATAGCGCGTCGCGGGTGGCAACGCCAAGCTCCAGTGTTCCGGGGATTTCATAATCCATGTGCGCGATGCCGTCCGGTACGAGAATGCCGACCTCGGGATGCATCCGCATGAGCGCCCGACTCAGATCGCCCGGCTTCTGGAAATCCTCCATCTGGCTCATGGCGACGAGATAAGGAGGATGCGTGTGCAGGATCGCCTTCATGTCGGGTCTGCCCTCGAGGCACATTCCATGGATAGCCAGATGTGCCGGGAACTCGCTTGTGGGAGGCGCTACGCCCCAGTGGCAGCGATATCTCGTGCCTCCTTCCGCGATTTCCAGAAGCCCGAGCGTCTCGCCGGGAGACATGGAGATGTCGCGAGCGCGGCTGTGGGTCGCGGTTACTAGAAAAAAGACACCGTCGAGAGCGGGGAAGGGATGTTCCATCTCGAATTCCTCAGGGGTGCTCTCGAGAGATGGAATCTGGTCCGGCTCCAGACGAATCGACATATTGCCGGCGTTCGCCTCGGCCCATCCGCGCTTCGCCAGCCAGTCGCCCACCCTGAGGAATCGCTCTATCTCCGTGTATTCGATCATCGCTTACCCTCCCTCCATGCAGCAAGGGGATCATCCGGAAGACCCTTCGACCTTCTCGCCGCCGCAAGAATCGGACGAACATCCGTATTGAAGGCGCCCATAAGGATTCTATCGGCCATGGACGCATCGAGCGCATCCTGAGCCTTCCCGAGCGCATTGAAGTCAACAAGCAGAGACCTTGCGTATGCTGTCTCGATGTTCTCAACCGACTCGATCAACTCTTCGAACGGGTCCTTGACGTTGTGGCTCTGATCGATCATGAGCGCGAGATCGTTGACCGGGATATATCCCCGCATCTCGCCCTCGACCAGGTTGACGAAGATGCGGAAGATCTGATGAGGGTGAATGCTCCCGCTGGCGAGATCATCATCGGCATAGAAGCTGTCGTTGAAATGGAATCCCCCGAGTTTTCCCTGCCTGACAAGGTGCGCGATGATCTGCTCCACGTTGGCCCCGTGAGCGTGATGCCCGAGGTCGACGAGCACCTTCGCGTTATCCCCGAGAAGCCATGCGAGATAGAGCGACCGTCCGTAGTCCTGGATTGCGGTCGCGTAAAACGCAGGCTCGAACAGCTTGTACTCGATGAGCATCGTGTCGTCTTTGTCGAGCGCTTTCGACACCTTTCTCAGCGACTCCTCCAGGCGGTCGGCCTGGTCGTACATGCTCATCTGACCCGGAGAGTTGGTGCCGTCGGGAAGCCACAGAACGAAGGTGTCGGTGTCGAGGATGCGCATGTACTCAATGCAGTCGAGGCAGTGTTTCACCGAAGCGCCGCGGACCTTCTTGTGAGGGTGGGTGAGAGAGCCGTAGCGAAGCGTTGATCCAAGTGGGCCTTTGTCACGTGGAGTAAAGAGATTCGCGTTGATCGAGCCTGCCCGGACTCCTGCCTTCTTGAGATGCTTCTTGAGACCGCGGACATCACTCTTGGTGGAGCCGTCCCAAGGGAAATGGAGCGCGATGGTAGCGCCCTTGCCGGTCAGGTCGTGGAAATGCCCGGCAGCCTCGATTTTTTCTTCCGGGGTGACGGGTTCTGTTCCATCGGAATAGGCGGCGAATCGCGTTCCCCCCCGTCCGAAACCCCACGAGGGAACTTCGATGGGAAGCGTCCCTACCCTTTCAATCGCGTCGTCGACCCTTCCTTTGCCAAAATGATCGATAAGATGCTGTAGCGGCTCAGACATGGCTTGTTCCCGGGAACAGATTTGATATCGAACACGCAGGCGCTGAGATGAAAGCCTTTCCCATTGCTACCGTCGATCTCTTTCACCCATAGTGGAGCATCAGGAGCCAGAACGCGCCAACGATCAATGCTGCGATGATTATAGTCAGCACGATCATGAAGGTGCTTGAGTAGTTACCCACAGACGCACGGCCGTGAGCCAGGTTGAGTATGCTCTGCCAGAAGTCCCTGTTCAACTCCCAGATCGCGGGATACATGCGCTTCATCCGATCGAGACTCCCCCTGATCTCATCGATGCTCCAGGAGTCCAGCTTGTTGAAGAAGTCATGCCCGGCCAAGTCCAGTCGATCGCCGCTCGTTCGAAGCAGGAAATGCTGGAAGAACTGGTCGGCCATCGCTTTCATCGGGGGGATGATGCCGGGATCGTCCTTGAAATCAGCCCAACTGCCATCAGCCTCGAGAGCGAGCTCGGTGTCGGCCAGCAGACCCTTAAGGTCCTTTCGGTCGGGAGTGAGCCTGGTCGCCGCGAGAAGAAGCTCCCTGGTCGCTTCAAGCCTGCGCTCGTGCACGAGCAATACGGTTCTATGAACGAAAGCGGTCGATGCGAATGCCCTGGCTTCCTCATCGTCCTGGACGACTCTCTCAAGGCGAAGCACCTGCCCGCACAGGCGATCGGGATCGCCGATCTGCGCGAGCATCATGCAGCCCTGCAACAGCGCGTCGAAATCCTCGAAATCCTCCCTGCCGTCGGCCCTGACCGCTTTCTCCGTCCACTCGTAGGCTGTTTCGGGATCGCCCTCAGCATCGAAGGACTTGGACATCTCGATGTAGGCAAGATGCCACTGATCGTCCAACTCTATCGCCTTCTCGTACTGCTCCCGAGCGCGCTTGAGGACATGTTCCTTCGCCTCGGAGGTCTCGATGTTGCGGTAGCGATTCATGAGCATGTTGCCAAGATTGATGCGATAAAGCGGAACGCGAGGGAAGCGATCCACAAGCTCGCCCATGGTGTTGACCGCGTCGTGGTAGAGCCCCTGCTCGAACTGAACCATGCCGAGAAGCATCATCGCCTCGCTCGCGCCGCCGGTTTCGTCGACGATTCTTCGCACGAGCTGCTCGGCTCGCTTGAGTCGACCGCGGACCATGGCGTCGAACGCCTGGTTCATGAGAATGGCGATATCCTCGCCGCACGAGAGGAGGTTGTCGTACTCCTCGCGGGCGCGAGGGTCCATCAGGGTGTTATAGGCGAGAGTGAGCGCCTTGAATCCTTCGGGATCTTTATCCGGGGGATGGCGGGGGATCTTCTCGATGAACGCTTCATGGACAGCGCCGGAGGGATCGGTTTTCTCGATACCGAGGATGGAGTAGAGGTCGCGGGATGTGGCATCCGCGTCGGTCATGACCGGATTCGTGAGTATGGTAGCACAGAGTACCAGTACGGCTCAGGAATCGGGAGTTGGAAATTCAATTAGGTCTGACAAATGAAAACAACCCGGGTCTTGCGACCCGGGTTGATGGGTTATCGGTATTATCGGCGATGAAGCCGATCTGCAATCGGCGTCAGTCGTCGGACATGACGATCAAGCGTGACGCGCCGACGATCTCGTAAGTGTCGGGATTGAAGTTGTACTCACCCGGCTGGTTGGTCGTGTACAATCTCGCGACCTCGAAACCGTCATCGTCGAACCACTTGTAGATCATGACCTCCATGGACGATTGGCCGAGCACCTCGATCTCGAAGATCGTACGCGTCAGGAGCGCAACACCCGCAAGCGGGCCGGAGTAGGGAACGTCAAACTCGCCCTGCCCGACTGCCCACTCGTGATAGCGTATGATCTGCGTCGGGGTCCCGACGCTGGGGAAGTAGTTCACCCAGCTCACGTCCATTGTGATGTCCAGCGGGAACGGAATAACCGCCGCGCCGCCGGTCGTTTCATCGAACACGTAGACGTCCCACAGACCGGTGATGAGGTTCTCGCCGAAGAAGCCGTAGATGTAGAGAAGATCACTTAAGTAGTCGGCTTCCTCAGGATTGTAGAGCGCGCCGTAGAAATCAGAGCCCACGATGCCATGCTCCACGTAATACTGAGTGGATCCGGGATAGTACATCTCGAACGGCGCGACATCGGGATGCCCCGGAGGCAGAACGTCATATGTGTCGGACGGATCCGGGTAGACGGCGGTTGTGAAATCCCAGGGTCCATTGGTGTCCAGGGGATCGATCGGCAGGAAGGCGGGGGCAAGCGCGTTGAGAGCGACATAGTGCCAC
>CAYLVL010000041.1:558-12087 GCA_964387135.1 uncultured Planctomycetota bacterium | reverse complement strand
TTCCTTTATCGCCGCCTTCTCGAAAATCTGCATCAGCCCCGACACTTCCAGAAGCGGCCGCTTCCAGTTCTCCTTGCTGAACGCGTAGAACGTGAGTATCTCGATCGCCTCTCGACCCGCGATGCGATTGATGTCGAGCGTCATCTCGACCGTCTCCCGTACCGTCTTGACGCCCGCGCGATGCCCTTCCAGCTTGTTCAGCTTCCGCTCCTTGGCCCATCGACGGTTGCCGTCCATGATGAACGCAACATGCCTCGGCAGCATCGCCAGGTTCAATTCGCCCAGCAGCTTGAGAGGATCGGTCCACTCGCCCAGCGGCGTGCCGTCCGCCGACATCGGCAGCGGTGACGATCTCTCCTCTGATTCGGTCTTTGTCTCTTTGGCGTCCGCCATGCAGTTACCCGCTCTTCCCCAGTCTCAGATATTTCTTATCTCTTCTTTTTTCTTGCTGAACAGCTCATCCAGATCCTCTGTGCTGGAATCGGTCAGTTCCTGTATCCGATTCTGCGCGTCTCTCGAATTGTCCTCGCTGATGTTGCCCGACTTCTCCTCCTTGCGAACACGGTCGATGTACTCGCGACGGAGGTTCCTGAGCTGCACCTTCGACTTCTCGATCATCTGCCCGACCATCTTCACAAGCTCTCCGCGACGCTCCTGCGTGAGAGGGGGGATATTCAGCCGGATGATCTGCCCGTCCGAATTCGGTGTAAGGCCCAGATCCGACTTCAGGATCGCCTTCTCTATCGCGCCCAGGTTGCCCTTGTCAAACGGACGAATCAGGATGGTGTGAGCGTCGGCTACATTGATCGTCGCCACCTGATTGAGCGGCATCTGCGCCCCGTATGCCTCGACGACCACCCTATCGAGAAGGGCGGAGTTGGCCCGACCGGTACGGACCATCGCAAGCTCGTGTCCCGCAGCCTTCACCGCGTCCGTCATTCGCTTCTCTATTTCCTTGAAAAATTGTTCATCCATATGCACGGCCTCCGGGCTTCTCTAACCGGTGCAACAGCATGCAACATTCCCATCGACCCCTTCCAAGGGGCCGATAGAGATTTTACTGCATCCCATCTGCTCTATCAAGAAAAGTC
Organism: uncultured Planctomycetota bacterium; assembly: GCA_964387135.1. Taxonomy (GTDB): domain Bacteria; phylum JAJVIF01; class JAJVIF01; order JAPKYR01; family JAPKYR01; genus CAYLVL01. The sequence goes on along the minus strand of CAYLVL010000041.1, from coordinate 10,996 downwards.
GACCAGCCTAGCCCGCGTGCATGAGCGTTCCGAGCTCAACCTCCCCCGACGCGATCCTCCCAAGCGCTCCCTTCTGCTTGAGATCGAAAACGATCACCGGAAGCCCGTTATCCCTCGCGAGGGTGATCGCCGTGAGGTCCATCACCCCGAGTTTTTTCTGGAGATACTCATCGTACGTGATCCGCTCGAACCTTGTCGCGTCCCTGTGCTCCACCGGATCCTTGTCGTAGATCCCATCCACTTTCGTGCTCTTCAGCACCACGTCGCACCCGATCTCGAGCGCCCTCAGCACCGCAGCGGTGTCGGTTGTGAAGAACGGATTGCCGGTACCCCCCGCGCACAAAGCCACTTGCCCTTTCTCGACTATCCATCTGGCTTCCATCGGGCTGTACTGCCTCGCGACCATCCCGACTTCGATCGCCGATACCACCATCGAATTCACTCCCAGGCTCCCCAGACCCTCTTTCAGGGCCATCGCATTGAGAACAGTCGCCACCATTCCCATCTGATCTGCTACTACCTGATCCATTCCCTCCGCCACCCCGGTGATTCCCCTGAAGAAATTCCCCGCTCCCATGACGATGGCGATTTGCCTTCCGGAACTGACAACGGATGCGATCTCCTCGCAGACGTATCGAAGTGTGTCCGGATCGATGCCCCTGCCGTCCGAGCCGCCGATCGCCTCGCCTGATAGCTTGAGCATTATCCGGTTGAAAGAGGATTTGTCAGGGACCATTGTGGTTTTCCGGGTGTCTTGGATGGCGGAAGGATAGCATGTTGAGGGTCGGGGTAGCCAGTAGTGGCACAGGCGAGGTCGACAACAGCAGTCGCGGCCTGGATTTTGCGCGGATGGTGGCTGGGTGATGCAGACCGGGAGGTCTGCACTCCGGGCGACTGCAAGTCGCCCCTCCATACACAAGTCGCCCCTCCATACACAAGTCGCCCCTCCATACACAAGTCGCGACTCTATAAAGAGAGCTTAAATCTGATAAAATCTCTTTAACTCTTCCATGGAAACGGATTCACCGCGAGTGGACACTAATGTGAGGTGCCTGAGAAGGCATCCAGTGGGCTGGGTTTAGCATGAAACGAATCGCTGTACTTACATCAGGCGGAGACGCACCGGGAATGAACGCGGCTCTACGGGCCGTCGTCCGCATGGGCATCCACCGCGGCCACCGCATCTTCGCATTCTACAACGGTTTTCGCGGCCTAGTCGAGAACGAATCCGCCGAGATGTACAACCGCTCCGTCGGCGATATCCTCACTCGGGGCGGGACAATAATCGGCACCACCAGATATCCCGAGTTCAAGGACCCCGAGATTCAGAAACAGGCTGCCCGCACGCTCAAGCTTCTGGAAATGGACGGCTTGATCGTCATCGGCGGCGAGGGCAGCTTCCGGGGTGCGCTCGGGCTGCTGGAGCTTGGTGTGCCGGTCATCGGCATTCCCGGCACCATCGACAACGACTGCATCGGGACTGACGCGACCATCGGCTTCGACACCGCAGTCGAGACCGTCCTCGACTGCATCAAGAAGCTCCGCGACACCGCCTCCAGCCACCAGAGAACGATCATCATCGAGGTCATGGGACGTCACTCGGGCTGGATCGCTCTCAAAAGCGGCCTGGCAGGCGGAGCCGAGGCCATTCTCGTCCCGGAGATACCCCTAGACATCGAGGACCTTATCAACAGGCTGGAGTCCGGAATCGCAAGGGGCAAGAAGCACTCTTTGGTAGTTCTTGCCGAGGGCGTCACGTCGGCCAGCGATCTCGCCTGCGCGATGAAGGACAAGATGGGATTCATCGCGAATACGGTAGTGCTCGGCTATGTGCAGCGCGGGGGGAGCCCGACCGCCAACGACATCATCCTTGGAAGCAAGCTCGGCGCGAGGTCGGTCGACGAGATCGCCGGAGGCACTTCAGGTGTCATGATCGGCGAGGTCAAGGGCGAGATCGTCACGACGCCGTTGGAGGAAGTTGTCGCCGAGCGCAAAATCATCGATCCCACCCTGTACCACCTCGCAATGGACCTCGTGCACTAGGAGCTTCACCACGTTTCTCCGCTTATTCGGTGGTTTTCTTCGCCCCACCATCCAGCGGCAAGTCCACAATGAACGTCGTTCCCTCCCCCTCCACCGACGAGAACGCCAGCGTTCCTCCGTGCTCATGCACTATCCTCTCGCTGTTCACGAGCCCAAGTCCCGTACCCTTCGCCTGCTTCGTCGTAAACCATGGCTCGAAAATCAGCTCGAAGTTCTCCTGCGGAATTCCCGCGCCCGTGTCCTCGATAAACGTCCGCACCATCCCGTTCGCAGTCGCCGTGCTGACCGTTAGCCTGCCCTCGTCGCCCATCGCCTGCAGCGCGTTCAAAACGATATTCGTGAACACCTGCCGCATCTGGTCCGGATCGATCACTACCTCGGGAAGGTCCTTCGTGAAATCCACAACGATCTCGACTCCCTTGTGCTCCCTCTGGAACTGGATGAACAACAGGCTCTCTTCGAGTACATCATTCAGCTTCGTCGGACGCATCTGCGCCTCGCCCAGTCTCGCGAATTTCAGAAGGTCCTTGATCGTACCGCTTGCCCTGCTGATATTCGAAAGCGCCACCTGCATCGCCGACCGCTCCGGGCTGTCCTCCGGCAACCGACTCGCGAGCACCTGCAAGAATCCCGACACTCCCGCAAGCGGGTTGTTGACCTCATGCGCGATCCCCGCCGCCATCTGCCCGAGCGTAGCGAGTTTCTCGCTCTGGAACAACTGCTCCTGGAGCGCCGTAACCTCCGTGATGTCCTCGAAAAGGATCACCGCACCGTGACGGCTGCCCGTGCCGGGCAGCGGATTTACCTTGATGTTCAATTTCAGCGTCCGATCCGGCAGCGTAAGCGTCCAGCTTTCTCCCAGTCCCTCGTAGCTCCGTCCCTCATCGAGCACCATGTTGACTATTTCCTGGAATCGATCCTCGTCATTCACCACCCTGACCGCCTCGAACGGAATGCCTGTGACATCCCTGTCCTTCATCTTGAGAATATCGAGAAGAGACGGATTGAGCGACTGGATCAGGCCCCTTTCGTCGAGCACCATCACCCCGTTCGGAAGGCTCTTGAACGTTCTCTCGCGGAACGTCACCTCCCTCGACAAATCCTCCACCAGCATCGCGTTATGCAACGCCATACCCGCCTGGTTCGCGAACGTCTCCAGGAACGCCAGATTGCTCTCGTCCACACGATGCTTGGGATTCCGATTATCGATGACCAGAAGCCCGACAAGATTGAACGCCTTGCACTCGATGCACATGCTCAGGTCCTTTGCCTGCTCCTCGTTATAATACGGGCACTCGTCCTTGCACAGCCAGCATGCGTTCCACCCGAACGCCTGTACCGGGCAGCTCACCTTGTCGCAGTCGTGCATCTCGTAGCACGTCGCTTCCTTCTTGGTCAGAAGCGGCACCGTCACGAGATTCTTCGACAGGTTCCAGTTTCGTAAAAACTCCCGATCCGGCATCCGTGACCCGTCTCCGAAGAAAAGGCTCTTCCCGCGAAGCATCGCGCCCTTGAGAAAATGCTCCTGACGCATGTCGATGTCGAGAAAATGGTAGGTGCGACCATTGGAGTCGAGACGTATTCCCCTGAGCATCTTTGACTGCCTGTCGAGAAGAAGCAGGAACGTGTGTGGAAGGCCGAACTCATCCGCGAGTCCGGCGAGTACCGTCTCTGCTATGTCGGGAATATGCGTCGACTTTAGTAGGTTGGTCGACAGCTGGTTCAGCTTCGTGAGCGACCGGGTGGCATCTTCCAGGAGGCTCGTCCGACGCATGAGCTGAAGATTCAGACGCTGCAAATCCTCGGCGATAAGCTGATTGATCGCCATTACAAGAAACAGGAATCCGAGAGGATCCACAAGATTCTGAAGCACCCTCGGCAGCAGCGATTCGGCTCCCACGCTGAACGTGCCGGCCAGGTACGCCATGTACGACAGCCGCCCCAGCCCGAGGAACAGGAAAAAGCCCTGCGCATACAGCGACTGCTCCCTCGCATTTGTTATCAGCGTAACCAGAGCGTACAAAAGAACAAACGCCGCCTGCAACGCGAACAACCACTCGGTAAAAAGCAGTCCCGACGGGCCGTCGCTGCTTGCCACCACACGCAACAGACCCGTTTCCGAGGCAGGCTGCATCAGGGAAAATATCGCCGCCGCTGCGAAACTCCCCGCCAGCACAAATGTCAGAATTCTCAGGACTTGAGCGAACTGCTTCCTCTCCACCAGCCTGCGCGTTACCAGACCGTGCGTCAACAGGATCACACCGCCCGTGGCAAGCGCGTTGCTCATAACCGACCAGAACGCCGCCATAAGCACCGGCGCGGACGAAATCGTTGAGTTACCGAGAATCTGGATGATTAGCGCCAGAAAATATGCCGTAAGACCCCAGGTAAGAATCGAGTACTCACTCTTCTTCTGACGGCTCGACTCCAGGATCGTGTAGAAAAGCCCCACGCAGACCATCACGAACTCGAAGAACGTGAGAGCCAGCATTCCACCCGATTGTGCGAAGTCAAGCGACATTATGGTGATCCGCGGCCTGAGAGCCCTTGCGATTCATGTCTAATTATACTCGACCCTCGTTTGCCCGGCTAAAACTACTATCCTGACGAAATCGCCGATGCACGCATGCATTGACTGCCCGCACGGGCGTGTGATACGGTTCAGCATCATCTTCGCCTACGGATGCGCGCTATGAGCACGGTCGTCATCATCAAAGCTCTCGAGGACGGTGTCAGCGTCCTCTTTGCCACCCCCGAATCCTCCGCCACTCCTACCCCCGAGCGTCTCGACAAAGGCGAAGTCCTCATCATACCTGCCCCGGATACACACGAAGGCATCCGCGTGCGCGGCCATGCAGAGGTCTACACTCCCGACCATGTCGTCAGCTCCGAAAGCGGCCTCGTCATCGGCGGCAGATCCGATGAACCCCCATCTCCTGGATTGCAGTAGTGAAAAATCGGGGGCGATTCGGCACAATCGCCTTCCGCACGCTTCCATACGCTAATCAGGAATTATCTCTGGATACCTCTTCAGCCCGCAACCCTCCGCGATGCGCGCGACAGTGTCCTGCACGCTCAGCGGTTTCTCCCTTATAAGTGTGCGGATAAACGCGCTCGATATGCGCCACTGACTTTTACCCCTCCCGTACATAAGCCTCATCCCGATTCTGATCAGCGGCCACAGATCATGCCTGGCCGCGAAATCTCGCCCCCACGTAATCAGCCTGTCGCTGTGACGATTATAGTAAATCGCCCCCAGAAGCCCCGTCTTCCGTCCGAACTTGTACCTCCCCGGACGCCACACTCTTTCGTACTCATACACTGAGTGCTTAAACTCGTTCGATCCCCCCGGAAGCCATCTCCTCGGCTCCCACGGCCTGTCGGGATGCCTCAGCATTCCCGCGATCGCATCGACCGAGTTCTCCAGCAATTCGTTCAGCCGCGACATCCTCGGGCTGGCGTCGATATATGCCTCGAAATTGCTGTCGCTGTAAGCTCGCAGGATCGCCCGATACACATCCAGCGAGCAGAGAATGATCAGATGATAGTAATCCTCAATCGCCTTGAGCTTTTCATCACTGAGCGGCTCGAAATAAACAAAGCCGGGACCCAGTTGACGCTCGAATTCCTTGAGGATCCTCTTGCTCGCATTGAGAACCTCATTGCCAGTGGGTACGGTAAGATCAATGGGGAACGAATCGATAAACTCGCGCTCCCTTGCGTAACAGAGGCAGTCAGCGAGCATCTCGGCAAGCCAGTGATCGGCCATGTAGAGCTGGATTCGAGCGTGCGCAACACTGACCGACTCGTCCGCGCGCTCCGGTCGATAGTAACCCGCCAGCACCCTCCTTGAATTGACCCACCCCTCGCAGCCCGCGTGCGGTATCTTGTGCGCAAACCCGTCGCACACCTGGTGCGCGAGCCACCCGTGCGCCCACGCCATCCGAACCATCCTGTCCGGGCTGTCACCCTTGGACACTTCCTGGATCAGGTACCGCCCCATCACCGGATCGCCTGTGAAATAATTCGGAACCGTGTTGTGCGCGTACTCGTAGAACCGTTCCCTGTTCCTGAGATTATTCGCCTTGATCAGATCGACCGAGTTCCCCGCATTGATGAATACCGTGCGAAGATTCTCATCCTCCAGGATTCGCTTAACATCATCGCTGCCGACCTCGTCCGGCTTCACCCTCTCCAGCGCCCGCTTGTTGAGGTAGAGATGCGTCACCGGTCCCCAACCGAGAAGCGGCGCTATCGGCCCGAGCAGAAGCGCGGGCAGAATTGTCCTTATCGACCGCCACGCATCGCCGATTCGACTTGCCATCAATCCCGGAAGCTTCATTACACAACAGGACCCGCCTTCAAGCGGATCCTCCCGTCCCCAGATCTGCCTTTTGATCGGCCATTCTACCACAACATCAAACCCTGCCCGATGCTACTCGCCCGACAGCGACCCGATCTCCTCCCCGCTTTCTTCCAGGAGCTCGCCAAGATCGACCCTTTCCTCCTCGCCGTACAACACAACCGCCACCGTCTCAAGATGATCGAGGTCCGCGAACGGTCGCACCCGGATATCGTACCAGTCCTGCTCCTCGTGACTGACTATTTCCACCACTTCACCCACCCTGATCCCCGAGGGAGTTATTCCCGAAAGACCACTGGTGACAAGCGTGTCGTGCACGCTTATATCAGCCGACGGACTTAAGTATTCAAGTTCGAGCACGTTCGGCGGAATCTCGATTCCGTTCCCCGACGCGTTCCCCAGTGATCTCCACTTCACCGGATCGCTTCCCCTCACAATCCCAAGTTCCCGCGACCTCTGATCGACTACTCCGAACGCGCAGTCCGAGCTTGTCACCAGGACTATCCTTGATATCGCCGCACGGGAGGCGACAATCCTCCCCACAAGACCCCGCGAATCCACAACCGGCATGCCCACTTCTATTCCTTCCACTGTCCCGCGATCGATCACCGCCGTATCGAACATCCTGCTGTGGTCCCGGTAAATCACATGCGCTGTAACTGTCTCATAACCCTCACCGATATCCGCCTTACCTATTTCTTCCTCATCCTGCAATCTGACGATCCTCTCCCTAAGAAGCGCGTTCTCGCTCTCCAACGCTCCCAGCCTGTCTCTCAGTTCCTGAATTTCCTCGGGAGTGTAAGCCCCGGTACCCGTGGGAGGTACAAGTCCGGAGATTCCGCGAAGCACCCAGCCCGGAAAATCCAAACGTCCGATCACGAAAACCAGGATCACGACCACCACAAGTGCCCCTATTGTCCAGGCCAGCGGTCGGATTCTTCTGCGTGGGTACATCGGAAGGTGGATTTCACTCCCAGTTGGGGCCTGTCACCTTTTCGCGCTCACGACTTCCCGAAATTCTCCAACTAACCCAGCGCGAAAAGGCTGACTGTCCCCCTTTTTCGCTCGTTCCGTATTCATTTCATCGTCCCAACTCAAACATCAGGCCCGCTCTCGTCCCCAAAGGGCTCCTCGTCCTCTTCATCGCCCTCCATCAACACCTCATCCGATTCCTTCTGCCCCAGAAGCGCGTCGCGCCATGCGGTCGGCAGCGTTATCAGCGCGTGCTCCTCCGCACCGCCTAGAAACCTGAACAGCAGAAGGAAGAAGAAAACACAGATTAAAAACAGCGTTCCGTAATCAATAATGGATGGAAACTGCGGAGCATCGGTGACGAGAATATCACGGATTATGTAAAGCCCGATCAGGTATCCAAGACCCTTGGTAAGAAGATCCTGAAGATTCACTATGGTCAGCAGATACAGAAGGAAGAGAACCTCTATGAGTATCAGCGTCGCCGTCAGGTATTGCTGAATCCTCAGCCGCGCCATCCGCATCTTGAACGCCCTCTCGCCGCTGGGAAGACTTCCGTAGCGCGGATTCAGAATTATCATGTTCGTAAGGCTTCTGATCTCGACCTTCTTCGGCTGGAACCAGTATCCCTGCGGATGCTGCCAGTCCCCGGGCACATGGTACGCGCAATTGAAGCTGAAATCGTATCCGTCGAACGGATAAAAATCCCTCCGATCCAGTATGTCCATCCTGAGCTCGCCGAAATCGAGATTGACCATCCTGTCCCCGGTCGGATTGCCGTACCGCACCGCAAGATCCATGTTCCGCCTCAGCTCCGGAACCATGTTCTCGACCCTCAGCACCAGCGTATCCCCTTCGTAGAGACTGTTGAACGGCGCGGCTTCCGTGTGGATCCTCGCTGCAACCCTGAACGTAAGCTGACCGGTTTCGGGGTCCTGCCCCACGAAGTCGAAGCGAGTCAGGGTCAGCTCGCTTGCCTCCGCGTCTTCGGTCTCGATAAGCGCGTATCGCTCGGTCACCACCCCGACCCTGGTCAGACGCACGAACACGGTGAGAAACGTCGCCACGAATATGACGAACAGCACCAGAGCGATTATGCCCAGCAGGCGTGGAATGCTCACTTTGTTCTCTACCGCCTGATCGGTGTTACAAGCACGTGTCTCAGTCGCTCGATATCCTCAAGCACGCGTTCGGTCCCGCGTACCACTGCCGTCAACGGATCGTCCGCAAGGAAAGTCGGTATCCCCGTCGCCTGCGCTATCCGCTTGTCGAGATTCTTCAGAAGCACCCCTCCGCCCGCGAGCATGATGCCCCGCTCGTATACATCCGCCGACAGCTCCGGGCTCGTCTGCTCCAGCGCGTCCTTGACCGCCTTCACTATCGAGTTGACCCTCCCCGCAAGCGCCTCCCGGATCTCCGGCGACGTCACCCTGACTGTTTTCGGAAGACCGGTCACAAGGTCGCGACCCTGCATCAGCGTGCTCAGCTCTTCTTTCAGCGGATACGCGCTGCCGACCTCGATCTTGATTCTCTCCGCTGCGCGCTCCCCGATAAGCAGGTTGTACTTCAGCTTCGCGAAATTGATGATCGCCTCGTCGAACTCGTCGCCCGCAATCCTCAGCGATATCGAGTTTACAATCCCCCCGAGCGAAATGACCGCCACCTCCGTCGTGCCGCCACCCACATCGACAATGATGCTCCCGAAGGCCTCGTCAACCGGAAGCCCCGCCCCGATGGCCGCCGCCATCGGCTCCTCTATCTGGTAGACTTCCCTCGCCCCCGCCTGCCTCGCCGAGTCATAGACCGCCCGTCTCTCCACCTCGGTGATCCCGATTGGTATGCCCACCACCAGCCTCGGCGGGATAAACCGCCCGCTGAGCCGGGACTTCCGGATGAAATACTCCAGCATTCGCTGCGTGGTCTCGAAATCCGCGATGACCCCGTCCTTCAACGGACGCTTGGCGACAATATTCGCAGGCGTCCGCCCGATCATCTTCTTCGCCTCATCACCAACAGCCACCACCCTGTCAGTGTCCTTGTCGATCGCCACGACCGACGGCTCACGGATAACCACACCGACACCACGAAGGTAGACCAGTGTATTGGCCGTGCCCAAATCAATCCCAAGATCATAACTGAATCTGTTGACTAGCCACGTAATCATTTAATACGGCGCCTTCATCCGGGCATACTGTCAAAGCCTGCCCAACCTGATGCAGGCAAAATTGCACAGCAAAACCTATACCCCCATAGAAATCTATTTCGACAGCAAGATTGATATCTTACCCCGCCGCATCCCGCTTTTCAACGTCGCCCGGCTCCATATCCCTTCCTGCGCTTCTCCCGTTCTTCCTTAATTGCGTGAAAAAAATCCCCCATCACTGGGGGAAGGTTTCTTGCTTTTCCAGTCAGATTCGTCCGGCTCTCACGATACCACTTCCGGGATTATCAGCCCGTAGTTCCCGTCCCGCCGTCGATAAACCACATTGACCGACCCGTTGTCCGGATCCAGAAACAGATGAAAATCATGCCCCAGAAGCTCCATCTGCAATGCGGCCTCAGTGGCGGTCATCGGCCTGAGCGTCACATGCTTGGTTCTCGCTATATAAGCCTCTGGCTCCTCGACCCTTTCCTCTACTGGCACCGCCTCGATCGGCACTCCCTTGCCCTTCTTCGCGCCCCTCCTGTCGCGCATGGACTTGTATATCTTCGACTTGTATTTCTTGAGCTGCCTCTCGAGCTTTTCCACAACTATGTCCACCGAGGAGTACATGCTCACGCTGGCCTCCTCGGCGCGGATGACTGTGCCGTTCACACGCATTGTCACTTCCGCTCTTTGCGTCTTCTCAATCGACTTGTTCCGCTCAACCGTCAGTGCTACATCAACCGAGTTGATGCTGTCGAAGTACCTCTCAAGCCGCTCGACTTTCTCTCCAATGTAATCCTTCAGTGCGGGTGTCAGTTCGATGTTCTTGCCGCGGATTGAAATATCCATACACGGATCTCCTTTCGTCCTGAACGGGCTTTCCTCCCGCAGGGCAAACAAATGCCGGAGCTCAC
>CAYLVL010000041.1:0-548 GCA_964387135.1 uncultured Planctomycetota bacterium | reverse complement strand
GTCCTTTAAATATGAAAATCAACGCTCTCGCCCAGACCGGGCAGACGCATGATGTCTGACGGACCCGGTACCTTCGAGCTCCCAATGAGTTTGACCACCAATTCACCTTGAAGTTGCAGAAGCTCGCGCATCTCCTGAACGACCGCAACCTGGTACCCGGTTATCCCCGCCTGCTCGATTCCCGATACTTCCATCGAGACCCCCTTCTCTCCCGTTTACCTGAAGCTTGGACTTTCGACATTCCCAATATATAATTGCCTCCCGCCGCTGTCAAGAACAGACTTGTAATACGTTCGTAACCGGTCCTTTGCATGAGTTGCCCGGCCGCAAAATCCAGTGACTTTCCCGGCATCCTCGTCGGTCTCCTCGCTTTCCAGGGCGCGTACGAAGCGCACGCCGAGACCTTCCGCAAGCTCGACGCGCCCACCAGGCAGATCCGCAGGAAATCGGAGCTGGAGCAGTGCACCCACCTCGTCATCCCGGGCGGCGAATCCACAACATTCCTTAAGCTCCTTGAATACCATGACCTCAGCGACACAATCCGCGCC
>CAYLVL010000040.1:0-12114 GCA_964387135.1 uncultured Planctomycetota bacterium | reverse complement strand
GATGTTCAAACAGCTCTGCATGATCGCCGGTTTCGACAAGTACTTCCAGATACCCAGGTGCTTCCGCGACGAGGACCTTCGCGCGAATCGAGCGGTCGAGTTCACCCAGCTCGATGTCGAGATGAGCTTCGTTGATGAGGAGGACATCTACGCGCACACGGAAGAGATGCTGGTAGGGCTGATAAGGGAAATTACCGGGCAGTCTATGGAGCAGCCGCTCAGGAGATTCACCTACTGGGAGGCGATGGAGAAGTACGGCACCGACAAGCCGGACTTGCGCTTCGACCTGCCCATAATTGACATAAGCGAGGCGTTCAAGGAGACCGAGTTCAGGATCTTCAGGAGCATCCTCGACTCGGGCGGAACGATTCGGGCAATCCACCTGCCGAACGCGCAGCCGTCGCGCAAGGAGATCGACGGTTTCCAGAAGGAGGCTGAGAAGGGCGGTGCGAAGGGGCTGGCGTGGATCGCGTACGATGTCGGCGGCAGGATTCGAAGCGCGATGGGCAAGCATCTGTCCGACGCCGAAGCGCTCAAGGTGAAGGAGATCGCGAAAGCGGGCGACGAGGACACCGTATTGATTGTCGCGGGCGAGAAACGGGTCGTGCTCGAGAGTCTCGGCTATCTGCGGACCGAACTTGGCAGGTTCTACAACCTGATCGAGCCCGGCGTTTTTCGTCTGTGCTGGGTGACCGACTTCCCGATGTTCGAGTGGAGCGAGACCGAGGGGAAAGTGGTCAGCCAGCATCACCCGTTCACGCAGCCCAACGCCGAGCAGTGGCAGGCATGGATCGACGCGGGCAAGCCGCTTGAGGGTGAGCTTCTCTATGGGATGCTGTCGCGCGCGTACGATATCGTCCTCAACGGTGATGAAATCGGTGGCGGATCGATCAGGATCCACGATCCGGAGCAGCAGCGCGAGATATTCCGCATCCTCGGCCTGACCGAGGAAGAGATGCAGGAGAAGTTCGGGTTCTTCCTCGAAGCGCTGTCGTACGGCACACCGCCGCACGGGGGTATCGCGCCGGGAATGGACCGGATCGTGATGCACCTCACGGGAGCGGATAGCATCGCCGAGTGCATGGTCTTTCCCAAGACACTGAAGGCGACCGATGTCATGCTCGAAGCGCCGTCACCGGTAAGTGAGCAGCAACTGAAGGAACTGGGAATCAAGCTGACTGAGTAGGGATTGCATATGGCTCGAGATATTTTTTGCTCTTTGTGTCCTCGTGCCTTCGTGGTTATTTATTTGATCGAAAAAACAAACCACCAAGACACGAAGACACAAAGAAGAAAAAGAAAAGACGAAAAAACGGCCCGGGATTGGCCGGACCGACTAATGTTCGCAGGTTGAATTTCAGGTTCGATTCTACTGACTCAGGAATGCGGCAAGCAGGTCGATTCCCGCCTGTACATCGTCCTTGTGCACCGTCTCGTTGACCGAATGCACGTGCCGGGTGGGTATTGAAAGGGTTACCGCTCTCGCACCGGATTTCGCCCTCTGCATCGCGCCTGCATCGGTTCCGCCGCGCGGAAGAATCTCAAGCTGCACGGGAATCTTCTTCCTTCTCGCGATGGCGCGGAATTCCTTCACGAGCTGCCGGTCGGAGATCACCGCGCTGTTCATGATCGAGATGGTTATGCCCTTGCCCAGCTCCGAGACCTTGGAGTGCGGCTCGCCGCCCGGCGTGTCCATGGCGAGCGTGACATCCAGCGCGATCGCGATATCCGGCTCGATCTCATAAGCCGAGGTGGTCGCGCCCCTCAGTCCGACTTCCTCCTGTACCGTCCCGACCGCGTATATGTCGTGCGTATTGCCCTTGCATTTGCGCAACGCCTCGATCATCACGTAGACGCCGACACGGTCGTCCATGGATTTGCAGTTGTAGCAGTCGCCCATCTGCATGAAGTCACGTCGCCACGCGACCGGATCGCCGACCTCAACCTTCCCGGCTGCTTCCTTCCCCGGAATTCCGAGGTCGACGTAGAAATCAGAAACCTTCATCTCGCGCTTGCGATCCTCGGGCGTCTGCATGTGAATCGGCTTGCCCGCGAAATTCAGAAGGCCGTTCAACTTGTGCTTACCCTTGCCGAGAACCATCACCCTCTGCGCCACGAGGTTCTTCGGATCGAATCCCCCGACAGGGGTGATCCTGATGAAGCCGGTCTTATCATCCACATGGCTTACGAGAAAGCCGATCTCGTCGATATGCCCGGCCACCATAATCTTTTTTCTCTTGTCCTTCTTCGCCTTCCCGGCCTTGTAGCCGACGACGCTGCCCATTGTGTTAACCCAAACCCGGCTGCACAGCGGCTTGAGCTCCTCCATCACGATCTTCCTTGTCTCGTCCTCGAATCCGGACGGTCCGAAGGATTCAGTCAACTTCTTCAGGAGTTTCATGACCTGTATCCTCTGCCTTGATTATTGGTCCGGTTGAAGATGGTACTTTACCGCTTAAACGGCCCCTCGTCCAGTGCTTAGGAGGTGCAAAAGGTCAGTATGTAAACCTCGTTCCCGGCGGCGAAGAATGGGCACACCCACTTTCCGCCTGCAAGGATGATGAATTCTCCCGAGCATTGAATGGCAGAAAGCGAGTGTCCCCATTTTCCCAGGGATCAGATCCTCAAAAAGAAAGCCCCGGCGTTCACCGAGACTCAATCCGGTTCCCCTTGTGACAGGCCCCTACGCTACTGCCTGCGGTTTCGTCCGGCGATAGGTTCGGGCTATCGGCTGGTGTATCACGGCAACCTTGACACCCTCGACATCCAGCTCCTCTCTCAATCTTCTCTCTATCAGGCTCTTCAACCTTGTCCCACGAGCCGCCGGACCATCTCCATTCTCACCGGAGGCGAGGTCGCACCAGATCTGGAGCATCGGCGATCCCAGCCTCCCTGTAAACTCGGCCCGGCATCCTCCGGGGATCTGCTGCGCGCGGATTTCGCTCCTGGCGAGGGAGCAGATCGCTTCGGGGGCAACTTCCACCATGCCGGTCTCATCCTCGCTCACCAGGATCGGGGGATAGGCGCGCCATTTCCAGACCAGTCCGGTCGTCCAAACGCCCAAAGCCCACCCGACCAGCGCGACCAGCCACCACGTGAACGGGGCGGATGATATTGCCGTCGCGCCTGTCGCAAGAATCGCTGCTACCCGGTGGGGGGTGACAATACCGACAAGATGCCCGGTGAGGAGCAGAAGAAGACCAAATACGAAGACCATACCTATTACGGAGTATGCAGTGAGAAGCCGGGTTCTGATTGTGCGCATCGCCCTCTCCAATCGTTCGGATGTACACCCTAATGTCGGAAGGAGAGCCGTTGCGCTTATTAATGCGAGTTATTCGTTCCGGGGCTGTCTTGAGGCTTCTCAAGCGCAGTGAGACTCATAACGATTCTGAGTTCTTCGATCCTGTCCTGCAATTCCTCCCATGTCTCGAATCCTTCAAGGTTAACCTCGCTGGAAATCCGCACCGATCCCTCGGCGCCGCACTTATCGCATTTGTGTCGATACTGAATCCATCCGGAGTCGGTTTGGGGCAAGGCTGCGTCAACCGGATCCAGCCTGATTGAGTAGGATCGACAACGCGAGCATTTCAGGACATCAATGGCCCGACCCCTGTAAGTACAGTAGAACATCGCCTGAGTGTCCCTGGGTTAATAAAGATCAAAGATGCGAAGCCCTACCATTTCAGTGGACTCGTACAGATAGCCGTCATAAACTAATGTGATTCCGGCGGAGATATCATCTGATGGATACAGCGGGCCGAAATTGGAGGGAGAGTCCGGCGGCCAGACGTAGCACGCGTATGTAGGGAGGCTCATGCTGCCCACATACGCGAACTGCCCGTTCACCAGCAATTTGTCCAGCGGGTCCATGGTAGGTATGTCCACGGAGCCCATGTAGGCGGGTGTGGTCGGGTCGGCAAGGCTCGTGATCTCCAGCGCCGTGTCGCGAGTCAAGTGAAGATAGTCGCCACGAATGTCTCCGCGTGAAATGCCAGGGCCGACGTAGTTCCCGGCATAGACAGGAGCGAGCGGATCGGTCAGATCGTATACCGTGACCTCTGCGTAGCAGATGAGATACATGTAGTTGTCCTTGAACAGAATCTGGTAGGGTAGTTGCGAGAGGGCCAACGGTGCCTGGGGAACCGGGGAGTTGATGTTCGAGATGTCGTAGATAAGCAGTTCGGGGGATCCGGGCACGTTGTGCGAAATGTAAAGCACATCACCCCGGAGCCCTGTCGCACTGATGTTGTTACTTGTGGTGCCGGATCCCGCCTCAACGATATTTAGAGGATCGGACACGTCGCAGAGCCCCCAATGATCCAGACCGGACAAGGCAAGAACATCTCCCTCGAGCGCGAGTCGCGACAACTGCCAGTCGGCGTGATAATAGCCGGCCACAAACGCGTTGGCGGGATTGCTGATATCGAGAATCTTGATTCCGTAGTAGAGCATCGTGGAGTCACCGATAATCAGATAGCCGTCCTTCTCAACGATCATACCGGGATTATTGATTACCTTGATCCATGACAGCTCGGACGGATTCGCCGGATCAGTCACGTCGAACGCCTGCAAGCCCGCGTCCTTCGCGACGACATAAGCAGCGCCGTCGTTGAAGGCTACGTCAGTGCCGTAGGACACAAGCTCGGTGGTGCTTGTGTGCTGCGGGGATGCGGGATTGGCGACATTGCAGATGGTCAGTCCGGCTATGCCGTCACCGAGGTAGGCGTAGGATGAATCGAAGTCGATGCGACTTGCGGCACCCGGTATATCAACCGTGCCTACCTGGACCACGTCCGGATCGGTCGTTTGCCTGAGC
The DNA here is from genome assembly GCA_964387135.1 of uncultured Planctomycetota bacterium. GTDB lineage: Bacteria > JAJVIF01 > JAJVIF01 > JAPKYR01 > JAPKYR01 > CAYLVL01. The sequence goes on along the minus strand of CAYLVL010000040.1, from coordinate 7,295 downwards.
ACATACAGCCAGCCATCGCCCCCGCCGGACAGATCGTGAGCGACATAGATGTAGTCCCCTGACGTGACTATGTCCCTCGCCGCACCTGCAGGCCACGAATAGTCGCCTTTCGGTGATACGGATGAAGGATTTTCAACCGAGTATGTGAGCACGTCGCTCCATGTCGCGACCACGAGATATGTGTCAGGGCCTTCGGGATCAAGGAGGTCGAGCACGTGAGGCTCGTACGGAACCTGGAACGTGCCGACCTGAGAAAGACTCGTGGGATCGCTCGCCCAGTCGTAGATGAAAATATCGGACAGCGGACTGAGTTTGTTTCCAGTGTACAGATGTGTCGAGTTCATGACCAGATCGGCAGGCTTATCAGTGTACTGCAGCACTCCCTCATGGAGAACCGGCGACGAAGGATCTGTGAAATCCACCAGGTTGATCTCCCATTGCCCGATTCCGGCGTACTGCTTGAAATAGCAGTACGGATAGTGGAAGTCCGCAGCGTAGTGCACCCGGGCATCCCGATTCTCAGCAACCTGGGCCGGGTTCGCCGGATCGCTTATGTCGTACACCCAGACTCCATCGCCCAGCATGTACGCGTAGTCATCCTCCACCCACACGAAGTCGGCATTGCAGTACAGGCCTGGTGGAGTCACCTCAAGCGGATTCGGGGTGACATCCACCAGCTGCCCGTCGTTTTCGATCATGTATGGACGCATGCCGTCGGTCACTATTACGGCGACCTCGATGTAGTAGGTCATGGGCATCAGTTGCAGTTCATCCAGATCCAGGATGAGAATATTGTCGGTCGCTATCATTGTTTCGGCGACCAGGCTCTCGTCCTCGTCATAAAGGCGGAGCGCTGTCGGGGCGCCGTCGCAGTAAAGCCTGATTTCGCCGGTCACGGCAAAGCCGAGGTCAAACTGGAATGAGTACAGATCGTGCAGATCATCGGGCGTACAGACCTGGTCGACTGCAAGCCCGCCGAAATCCAGCGGGACGGCGTCCTGGAAATCCTCATTGTCATCCGCCGCGCATACGGGATCGGGGATGTCGACGGTAATCACCTGCCATGCGGAGATGGGCGTCTCCGGCGCGGGAGGCGCTCCCTGGCGATATGCCGAGCCGTCCGCGGAGCCCACCCGGCACACAACCAGCGTCTCACCGGCCCTGCTTGGGACGGCGGTGCCCCACAGATCGGCCGTGTAGCGGGCTTTGACCGATGTCTCGTCCAGGAAGTCGGCGGTCACACCGCCCGCCATGAGTTCGGGAGCAAAAATGCGGACTACGCTGACTTCATCCGCTATATTTGCCGCAGCCTGGCCCTGCCAGTCATGCACGTTTACCTGGAGCCTGAGCATCCCGCCGCCGGTGGCCGTTTCACTGTCGTAATAAAGCGAGTTCGCGGTGGGAGCAAGCACGACTCGAAAGGCCTCGGGCTGATTCGCCTCGATCGGGAAATCATCCGGTATCTCGCCGGGAGGATTCGGATCGGGGAAATCCCATGCGCAGTCAATGGCGTATCCAAAGATCACCTTCGGTCCCGGATCCATCTCGAAGCTGATCCGGTACCTGCGGGTGTTCGCGCTTCCCGCCCTGAACACGGCGCGACCCATGTCGCTGTCCAGCGGCTCGTCCGAGACCATGGAGAGCGGATCTTCCGGACCGAGAATGTCCGCGAACAACTTGTAGGGATTCACCGTAGCCGTCAGAAGAGTTGCGGACGATCCTGTCAGAACGCCCTGTGTGTAACCAAGCACCCCCGGTGTGGTGAACTCGGTCGGGTTCCACCATCGCGTGTACCCGTCCGCGTTTTCCAGCCTCGTCTCATCAACATCGGCTAGAATCAGAGGGCTGATGTCCAGCGTCCCCGGTGTGATGAGCACTCCCTTGACATCAAATCCCGAGAACTTCTGCTTCATTGGGAAAGGATGAGTCAGCGTGATGTCCAGAACAAACAGGCCGTTCGGGGGATCGGATTCGCCCGGAACCATCGCCGCCGAAACACCCATCGTGCTGTTGAGCATCCCGACAAGATTGAAATGCCATTGCCCGGACCGCATCGGCAGCACATCGACCGATTCATTCTCGGTGTCGATGGCCAGAAGGTAGTAGCCGAGGCATTGATGGACGCTGGAAGCCTGAGCGGAAGGAGGGCCTGCATCGATTGTATCTGGTAGGGCACTCGGACTTGCGGGATGATCGGCGCAGCTGAAGGCGACAATCGCCACTGCGATAAGCGCTGCTATAGTGGTGTTAAGACTCCGTATCATTTGGCTACCCTCCAGGTGTTGTTTAGACCGGACAATGCCGCATACTCCCCTTTCCCGTTTTCAGTACAGATCAAAGATACAAAGACCGAATGATTCCGTGCCCTCGTAGAAATAACCGTCATACGCAAGCAGCTCTCTTGATGAACGAGGGTAGCCGGGGTACATCTCTCCTATCAGAGTCGGATTATCCGGCGGCCAAAGCAGGCATGAGTGCGACTTCGCAGAGTACCCGGCCATATAGCCGAACTGCCCGTCCACGGTAATGTGATCGTAATAACCTATCGAGGGTAGAGGGAACAGCTCTTCGCCGACGAAACTCGGCGATGCCGGGTTGCTGATGTCCGCTATCTCAAGGGTATCATTGGCGCAGAGATACAGGTAGTTGCCCTGGACGCAGCCGGACATATAGCCCATGAGGGCATGGCTGTAGCTGTCAACGTTATTCGGAAGGAATGGATTCGCTAAAGAGTAAGTCTCCACCGTCGGGCCGTTGATGACGTACATGTAACCGGTCGTGAAGCATATGTCATATATGCTGTTCGCGAGTGTCAGGGTCCCTTCGTATGATGGGGTGGCCGGATTAGTAACGTTATAGATCCTGATCTTGTGCCCCCCGGCAGTGTTCTGAATTACGTAGAGAGCGTTACCCCAAAGATCGATGTCGAAGATATCGTCAAATTCGGTTCTCTGGCAGTGGAACGAGAGGTTTGTCGGGTCGCCTGCGTCGTAGAGCTCCCAGTTGTTCCGGTAGCTTACCGCGAGAAGGTCGCCGTAAAGGCTCGTATGCCACGGCGGATCGCCGGGATAGATGTCGGCCACCATACTCGCATTGGGCGGATCGGAGATATCAACCGTCTTGATAGCCCCGAAGTTCTCCTGTCCGACCTCCACTGCTATCAGATAGTCGCCTTTCCTCTCGAAATCCATCACGCAGTTCAGTACCGGCAGTTGCGCAATAGGGCTCGGCGAGATTTGAGTGGATGTGTCGATCACCTGCATTCCCGCGCTGTTAGGAATAATATAAACCATATCGTCGCTGTCGACCGCCAGGTGTTCGCCGTCGGAGATCAGGGAGGTGGAGCTTACAAAGCTCGGCGTCGCGGGAGAGGTGACGTCGCAGATCGTAAGTCCGGCCGGCCCATCGCCAAAATAGACATAAGGCCATTTTTCCACCATGTTGCGCGCGTGACCGGGTATATCTTCGCCGCCTATATGATTGACGCTCGGCGAGGTTGATTGATGGAACACTTCAAGTGATCCGTCGCCTGCATGATCCTTGTCCCAGCCCACGTAGATGTAATCCTCGTGTGTTACGACCGACCTTGGTGCCCCTGTTGGGAAAGTATACGATCCCGTTGAGGTGACGGACGCGGGATCTTCCACGTCGTACGTGTACAGGTCGTTCCATGTCAGCATGACAAGATGAGTGTCAGGACCCTCTGGATCGAGAAGAGTCATCTGCTGCGGTGTCCCCGGAACACTGAAGACGCCCACCTGCGACGGAGCAAACGGGTTTGTCGCGTAATCGTAGATATACACTTCGGAGGTCGGCTGTACGTAGGACCCGACATAGAGGTGGGTCGAATTCATGCACACGTTTTCGAGCTCGAACGCGTAGTGAAGCACGTCTTCATGATAGGTGGGATTATTCACATCGGTGAAGTCAACCAGGTTGATCTGACCTTCACCAGTGGCAGGACGGGTCACAATGTACATGTACGGGTATTGGAAGCAAGTCTCCCGTGTCACATAGGAGTCTGAGTGCGATACGAATGCAGGACTCGACGGGGTGCTGATGTCGTAAACCCACACGCCGAGATAGCCTCCAAGGAACACATAATCCCCATGAACGAATACCCGATGCGGATTGCAGAAGAGGGTTTCGGGGGTCACTTCCACCGGGCTGCTGGGAGTTACGTTCAGAAGCTCGCCGGTGAATTCCAGGAAGTAGGGGCTCACACGGGTGTTATCCGAGGTCAGGATTCTGATGTAGTAAGAGCCCGGCATGAGGTTCATCGAGTCAAAAGACAGGCTCGCTGTACCGCCCGCGACATCAGCTTCTGCGATCAGCGCCTGCGAAAGGTCGTACACTCCCAGCTTCGTGGGAGTTGCGTCGCACCATAGCCTGAGATCGCCTGTCGGCTCGTGACCCGGGGGGAGTTCGAAAATGTAGAAGTCCCGGTAGTCATCCGGAAGGCATACCTGGTCATGGACAGCCTCTCCGAAGGGGATTGCGACGGCTTCAAGCCAGTCGTTATTGGCGTCGGGCGCGCATTCCGGATCGACGACCTCAAGATTGGCCACCTGGTAGGCGGAGAGCGGGACGTTCGGAGCGGGTTGAGTGGACTGCTGGTAGGTTGAGCCGTCGGATGACTCCACACGGCAGATGACCTTTACAGGCCCCGCTTCAGTCGGCATGACGGTGCCGGTCAGGTCGCAGGTGTAGCGGGCCTTGTCGCTCGTAGTGTCCATGAAAGTCGCATCGACCCCGGTTGTCATCAGGTCCGGCGCGTAAACCTTGACCGCGCTGATCTCAGGCAGCACATCGCCCGATGCCTGTCCCTGCCAGTCATGCACGTTTATCTGGAACCTGAGGACCCCGCCGCCGGCTCCCGACTCGCTGTCGTAATAAAGCGTATTGGCGGTCGGCTGAAGAACCACCCGGTACGCCTCCGGCTGGTTCGCGTCCATCGGGAAGTCGCTCGGGATCGATGTCGGCGGATTCGGGCTTGGAGCCTTCCACGAGCAGTCGATCGCGTAGCCGTACACCACCTGCGGATACGGGTCCATCGGGAAGCGGATCATGTAGCGTCGAGTGTTGGTGCTTCCCGCCGTGAATACAGCTCGTCCCTGCGGATTGGTGAGCGGCTCGCCGGAGACCCATGAGAGAGAGTCGGTGGGCCCGAGGATGTCCGCGAACAGCTTGTATGGATTGACAGTCGCCGTAAGACTTATTGCCTGGGCGTTGGAGAGTATTCCCTGCGTGTATCCGAAGACGCCTGGGGTCGTGAACTCGGTCGGATTCCACCATCTCGTGTAGCCGTCCGCGTTTTCAAGGCATGTCTCGCCGGCGTCCGCGAATACCAGCGAGCTGAAGCTCAGGCTTCCGGGAGTCATCAGGACGCCTTTCACGTCGAATCCCGCGAACTGCGGCTTTGTCGCGAATGGATGGGTCAGGCTTATGTCCAGCGCGAAAAGCCCGTTCGCCGGATCACTCTCGCCCGGTACCGCTGCGAAGGACACCCCCATCGTGCCGTTGAGAACGCCTGTCAGGTTGAAATGCCAATCGCTCGATCGAACGGGAACCATCTCGACTTCGAGCTTCTCCCGGTCGAGCTTCAGGACGTGGAATCCCATGCAGTGATGGGACGACGGGCCGTTTCCGGATTCCGTAATCGTCGTGCCGGTCAGGCTGGTGGCATCAGGAGCGGTAGGACCGCTTTGACAGCCCAGAGCGAAGAAGACGACTGCAAGAAGCGCGATAGTCGGGAGGGTATAAATCCTCTGCATGCGGGGGGCCTCCATAATGGGAATTTCCTTAATTAACATTGTAATTGACTTAACCGAACACACAATCGGTCCGAACCTGGGATGGGTCCGGCTTTCACTTATATGTCCCTGCGGCTCACGACGGCAACGCTATGTCAATACAACTCGAATATTCTCAAGCCTTCCCTCTCTGTGGCTGCGTACAAGTATCCTTCGCTCGCCACAAGATCGGCCTTATAGAATCCCAGTTCCGCGGCGACGCCGAAATACTCGGGCGAGTCGGGCGGTGATATCCAGTAGGCGTGGATGTCGTCACCCGTCCCGCCGCAGTAAGCGAATTCTCTTTCAAGAGCTATATATTCGGAACCAGAGAAATCGATAGGCGTGCTTCCGACCGGGGAAAGTGACAGAGGGCTTGAGATGTCGAGAATTTCCAGCATGCCTGCTCCGTACGCTGTCCCCATGTCAATATACAGCAGGTCGCCCCGGATTTCCATGTCGGTGATCTCTTCATCCACTACGTAGGAATCCTGGAGTGAGGGATTGAGAGGATCGGTGACCGAATAGATATGGATCGTTTCTCCGACACTCACGTACATGGTAGTGCCCTGGAACTTGAAACTTGTCGGTCCTGTATCAAGAAAGAGCTGCGTTGAATAGTAAATGGGCGAAGATGGATCGGAGATGTTTATGATGTCCATTCTTGTGACGCCTGCGTCGTAATAAACGAAATAAAGAGCCTCGTTCTTGATTGCAAGTTCCTGTACCAAAAGTCCCCCCGAGCTGTACGTCGAGTAGATCGACATGGAGAGCGGATCGGACGCATCGACAATCGCGACGTTTGTGTTGTTTCCGACCGCAATGATATCGCCGCCCATGCACATTTTTTGCGGACTGACCGGCAACAGGAACTCCGCCGCGATCTCTGCACGCTGCGGATCGGAGACATCCACAACATCAATGGCCCATGGATAAGACGAGTCAGGGACTATCAGGTAATCGTCGAGCGGAATGACACCCCTCTCAGGCTCATTGATGGCCCATATGCGTGATATGGGATTCGGTGCAGCGGGATTCTCCAGATCAAAGACCTGAAGAGTGGATTTTCTGGGAATCAGGCAGAGCGTGTCGTCCTCAACCGCCAGAGCGCGGGCTTCGCTAACTGCCATTGTTGCCGATCTCATCTCAGGGGCTCCGGGATCGCTGACATCACAGCTCACCAGACCGCCTTCCTGGCTCCCCATGTACACGTACGGCCAGCCAGCTTCAACGTACAGCGGCTCGCCCACGACCTCACAGTATCCCAGGTTGTCAATGCCGGGATCGTCCGTCTGTTCGAGAACATCCAGGTAGCCCTGCTCGTCGTACGAGGCCGAAAGAATGTAATTCCCCGATGCAGCTATGTCGTTGACTTCCCCGGGTATAGCGAGGTCACCCGTGGGCGTTACCGACGATGGGTCCTCAACGTCGAAGGAAAGGAAATGAGACGCTCCGCCATCCTCAACCGTGGCCGCAACCAGGATGGTCTCCGGCCCTTCGGGA
>CAYLVL010000039.1:0-12266 GCA_964387135.1 uncultured Planctomycetota bacterium | reverse complement strand
AGCTGCCAGCATGATGAAAATTGTTGCGGTTCTGAAGGGATACATCCCTTTTCCTCCTTGTCAGTCAATGTTGGGATCGTTTACCGTCCAGTCGAATACTGTGTATGCAATGTCTCGGGCGTAACCCTCGTTGTCCATGCGCCAGTTGAGGCACACGCCGCGGAAGGTGCCGTTGCCGTGTTTGCACGCCGCCATCTGCCCAGTGCCGAATCGGTTTTCCACCGGCGGATCGCATTGATACCTCCAGTCGAAGCCGGAACCGCCCCCGCCGAGGTCTAACCGTGCGAACCGGTCAGCTGTGAGCCCTCCCCACTGTTTCATTTCCACGTACATCACATCGCATCCCGAGGGCACCGTGGGCCATTCTTCGCAATTCGTGATCTCCTCACCATTGTTGACCACATACCTGAAATAATAGGCTTCCGGCTGGTTCGCGCTGAGAGGGAAATCATCTATCGGGTTTTTTACCGGAGTAGTCGTCGGCGGCTCCCAGCATGCTTCCACCGCATATCCCGCCACCACAGCCTGTCCGGGAGGGAGCCAGATTTTGTATGTCCGCTCGATCCGGCTGTATGTCGTAAAAACGTGCCTCTCCTCGGATGAATAGAAATCCTTGTATGCATTCAGATCGGCGTTCGGCAGGCCTCTCGAAAACTTCCCCTCCCAGTAGTTGAAAATGGGCAAATCGCTGCCCGACTCCCAATTCGGACTCCATCGCGGAGTGTAGCCGTCCGGATTCAGAACCTCAGGATCACCCATAAGCCGCCATGACACGTAGAACGGATCAGGTAAAAGGAACAAGGGCTGCTGATTCCTGAACTCGCAGGACCCATCAAACATCATTATTCCCTTCACGTCGAAGCCGGTCAGTTCCGGGTGTCCGGGAAAGGGATGAGTGAGGGCAACCGTAAGGTCTACCGTTCCGTCGCCGTTGTTGCGTATACTCGCGACTTTAAGGCAGTTAGTGCAATAGTCCTCAAGAAACTTCAGCGTGTTGAGATGGAAATGCATGTTGCGCTGGGGGATGACCTCGACGCTGTCATGCTCGGCACTGAATATGAGATTCCATTCGCCCCACAGGCGATAAGGACCGTCCTGCACATCCGCCAGTCGTGTGAACGGCAGATCACCGCTACCCGCAATGCCGCCGTCTCCGACGCCGCTGCCGGGGACTTCTCCCCGCATGTCGGGAGCAGCAGGATTGCCCGCGCACCCGATTATCACCATCGCGGCGACGCCGAGTAACAGAAACAGCGTTATGGATCTCATGGACCCACCTCCCGTCTTGAATGGAAACCGTGCCCGCACGTTCATCGACCTGTCCCTTTGCCTTTCACTCAGAATTCTACCCCCCCCCGCGCGCCTGTCAACCCATCCTTAGATATTTTATCACGAAAAAATCAATTTCCGTCACGCAAATAACAGGAATAAAGAACCCACATCGCGGATGTGGGCCTACCGAAAGATTTTCCGTCCGCATTCGAAAAACGCAGTTGTCTATCGCTATTCGACCGTGATGCCGGTTCACCCGGGCGTCCGTTTTTTTAGGCAGAATTACCTAAGGGTCACAACCCAAAGACCGCCGAATTCCATTATCGAGTCTTTCCTGATGTAGAAGAGATGCAGCACGTCATCGGATGTGATCACGGGAAATGCCTGGGTCATGTGGTGACCGATGGGCATCGGACCCTCGTACGGGCTGGACGGCTCCGACCACTCGACCCCGTCGCTCGAATGGGCCATGTAGAGGAACGCCCCCTTGCAGTAGGTGACGAAGATCTCGTTGTGGGAGTCGGTGCAGATTCCGACATAACCCGGGAGCAGCTCGAACGGGTATATACCCGTGACCGCGGGTTTTTTCTTCTTAGTACGGCACTCGGCTCGCCGTCTTATCCAGCCGTCCCATAATAATGGATGGAAAAGAAGGTGATACTAAAGGCAGAGGATGTGATGATCGTAGTGACTGAAGAGCGACCGTACGAGCGCATTCTGGATGAGATGAGACCGTTGCCCGGGGTTCTGACGGAGATAATCCGGGTACTGAGCGACGAGCGATCAAGCGCAAGGGACGTAGAGAAGGCTATGTCGTGCGACCAGGCAATCACTGCCCGGATTCTCAAGATCGCGAACTCGGCATTCTACGGCCATTCGGGCAAGGTGAAGAAGCTGTCGCAGGCGATAGCGCTTATAGGCTACAACAGCTCGCTGCACATAGCGATCGGTGCGGGACTCAAGGACAGCCTGACCTCACCGCTCGATGCCCGCAACCCGTTCTCTGTGAACTACTGGATTCACTCGCTAGTCACGGCGGTCTTCTCGCGCAGCCTCGGTCGTCAGTTCGGATCGGAGCTTTGCGACGACATGTTCCTGGCGGGAATGATGCATGATATCGGCTGGGGCGTGCTGGTGAAGATGCAGCTTGACAATCCGTCGATCGGGTCACCGGAAAATGCTTCGGGTACGATTGTTGACAGGGAACAGGCCCTGTACGGCACCGATCATCAGATACTGAGCGCGCAACTTCTGACCGGGTGGGGCTTTCCGTCGACGGTCATCGCTCTCGTGAGGCAACATCATACGCCCGAGCATTCAACATGTGATCTGGAGAAAGAGACCCGTCTGCTTCAGCTCGCAGATCACCTGGCGGTAGAAAATGAATTCGGGCATGAAGGTGACGGGGAGCTGGAACCGTTGCCGGAATCTACGCGCGATAGCTACGTGCCCGACCAGGAAGCCGCCGATCGCATCCTGGCTTCGCTTGCGGAGGAGTTCGAGCTGGTCAGCGATTTAATTGAGGCATTTACCCGCTAGGCGCGTCCTGAAATGCCTCTCAAGCCTGGTTTTCAGACAGTCGGGCTTGACCGGCAGCAGGATGACATCGTCCGCGCCTGCTCTGCGGCACCCGCGCAGAAGGCTGGCGCTGACTTTCATTGATGCGGCAATTATTATGCAGTCCGACCTTACGGCTTTCCTGATACGCTCCACCATACGCCTGGGATCATTCTCGGAACTGATATCCACAATCACGGCATCGAACTCATCGCCGTGATCGCTGATTTCAGCCCAATCCATCTTTTTCCGGATGCTCAGGACGCAACCCGCCTTTCGCAGAAGATCCTGTGCGCCCGCAAGCGAAGGACACCTACCGCACACAACCAGCACATGCATCGATGTATCTTTTTCATCATGCGGATGCCCGGGTTCCTCGTTAACTTGCTGCTTGAGCCTTTCCAGGGCCGACGGGAGTCCGGCGAGACGCTCCTCCATGCTCATTACCGGCAGTTCCCTGGCCTTCTGAGGCACCTCGCTCAACGACTTTTGCAGGCTTGCCCGCACTTTGTCGCTGCTTTCATAGATCACTTCCTTGACCGCGTCATCCCTGAATCCCGAGTACTGCTTCTCAAACGCTTCAGGATTCGTGATTTCAACGGGGCCACCGCCTCCCTCGGGAGCGATGCCGTCGCGGAATCGATCCACGTGATGTCTGATGTCGTTCAGGATTCCATCTCGATGGATCTCGATCTCCTTTACAAGCCCCTCATCAATGAAACTGCTCAAGGTTCTTTGCCAGGCCTGGTGCTCCTGTTCCAGACTCAGCTCCTTTATCGCCTGTCTCACCGTCACTTCGAGATGTAATGCATCGAAAGCCGGGTTGACTACGAAGTAGTCGTACCCATGCGATTTCAGAACCAGGTCGCGTGCCCGCTTGATTTCATCCCTGTCCACGAGGAAGATAACGCGAGTCGAGTTCTCTTCATTGCAGAAGAGTTCGTAGACATACCTGCCGTCACCTACCTTCTCATCCACCCTGCAAAGTATGATTTCCGGCCTCGCGTCACGTATCAGCTCGTCGATACGCTGTGCGGACCGAGTGTGGACCAGCAGCAAATCCTCCATGTCAAGCAGTTGCGCGATCCTGGATGCTACTTCGACCTCAGGATGAACAACAAGAACAAGAGATGCTCTCTCCTCCATAACCATCCCTCCTCCTTACGGAAAAACGCAACCAACTTATGTCCAACCCCGACGCTGTTCGGAATCAGATGAACCACCCTGATGATCTGGCACTTCCTCTACATGAATTCCGGCACCGGGATTGCTGATCCTCATTCTTACTATCGAATTCTGCTGTCCGTTTTGAATAATAGGACTTAATGCAGCACCTTCCACTTCCGAAGCGGCCTTGCTGGAAAATAGTGCCGGCAACCCATTAATCCGATTGCGTTAACCTTCTCCCCTCTCAACTCAATTTATCTACAAGGCAACATAATGTCGGCATGCAAATTAAACTAAATAGGTTGCTGGCACCATTTTCGAAAGAACCCATATCGCAGATACGGGCCTGCCGAGGGATTCCCTGTTTTCCTTATCAGACGAATTCGGTAGCCCCAGATCTGTGATCTGGGACCTATAACAACCCTCGTCGAAGATGCGGGCCTGCCGACGATATGATACTGGTCAACGGGGGATTCCGTTCTTTAGGACACGATCACTGATAAGTCACGACCCACAGCGTACCGAAATCAAATATCGAGTCTTTCCTGATGTAGAAAAGGTGCAGCACGTCATCGGATGTGATGACCGGGAACGCCTGGGTCATGTGGTGACCGATGGGCATCGGACCCTCGTACGGGCTGGACGGCTCCGACCAGTCGACCCCGTCGCTCGAATGGGTCATGTAGAGGAACGCCCCCTTGCAGTAGGTGATGTAGATCTCGTTATGGGAGTCGGTGCAGATCCCGACATAACCCGGGAGCAGCTCGAACGGGTATATACCCGTGACCGCGGAGACGTGCGGCGACCATGTCTCCCCGCCGTCCGTCGAGCGGGAGTAGAAGATGTCGGCCATGCCCATGTCGACGACGATCCACGCGGCGTGCAGCACACCCTCGGAGTCCATACAGAGAGCGGGAGCATCGATCGCGTCCACTACGGTGTTGTGCATGATGGTGCTGAGGGAGTACTCGCCAAGGTCGGTCTTCGTGATTCCCAGTGCCATCGCATCCTTCGCATCTACGCCATAGCTCGCGAAAGTGACAACATGCTCGGTTGCTCCCCTTGCCGCGAAGTTCGTGTTTGTGAAGAAGCAGTTCGGATGATCCGGAAGGGAGTAGAATTCGCCCGGGGCCGATCCCCAGGAGGCAAAACTCAAAAGCCCCAGCTCATTAGTGAACGAGTAGAGATGGGAAAACGAACCGTCGTCATCGGGAAGAAAAACCGATGGTGAATCAGTAGTGCCAAAGCAGGCCATGTAGTCCCAGGTACCGGTGCCGCCGGTCCAGCGCAGCGCGTGACGATTGCCGGGCTCCGCTCCGTCACCCGCATAGCCGACATAGACGGTTTGTCCGGAGTCGGCCTTGTCGATATGCATGAACGTCGGCGTTGCGGCGTATGCAAGCTCAGCCGTCGTCCAACCGTTGTCCGAATTAACCGCGTAGTAGATTCCCTCGGCCTGCTGATGATAAACGACAACCAGATCGCCGGCCTCGTTCTGGATCGCGCGAGGCATCCTTGCCGGACCGCCAATCAAATCGGGCTCCTGCCAGGCCGGCTCGGTGCCCTGTTCGACGGTGATGTCATAGGGGCCGCCCATCGTCGCGTCATAACCGTCGTCCACTTCCACGTAGATGTCGTAGTCGCCCGGATCGTAGTCGGACCAGTCGACGGTGGGATCGACAATGCTCGACGGATCGGGATCAGCGCCGTCGTCGACAATCCACCACGTGAAGGAGTGACTCTGGCCGACATCGGGATCGGTGAAGATGGCGGAATAGGTGACCGACCTGTCGTCCGTGCTGACCGGGTTCCTGTAGGCGCCGGGACCCATGATGTCGTCCTCGATACCGAGCACCATCGGGGGAGTGTTCTCGACGGGATTGTCGGGATAAACGATGACAGAGCCGCGATAGAATGCGGCACGTCTGGCACCGACGGGATACTGGGACGGCAATCCCTGGTAGTAGCTGTCGCCGTGCAGACCGGCACTCTCGACTATCACCCAGAATTCCGCATCTCCCGATGCGCTCGGCGAGCAGTTCAGGATCTCGACCTGAAAGACAGATGAATTGAGATCGCCCGCGTGCGCTATGACATCAAGCTCGGGATGATTGATCTCTCTCCTGCCGTCGGGCTGGATGAAATCGGCTTCAATGACGACCTTCCCGATCTCGTTCAAAACACCGAGCCCTCCCACCGATCCGCCCTGCCAGTCGAAGATGTCAATATCGGCGATAAAGTCACCGCCCGCGCCTGCCTGGGAGCCTGTGCCGTCGTTGAATAGAGTGCTTTCGACCGTTGAGACGTGTACGAAGAACGGCTCGTCGATGTTCGCGCTTACGGGGAAGTCGCCGGGATCATAGACATCGGGATTGCCGGTGAGTGTCGGATCGCCGGGCTCCCAGTTGGCAATGATGGCGTATTGGAATTGCAGTCTGGGCACACCGCCGATCAGGGGAAATCGAACCTGGTAACGTCGGGCGTTGGTCGCTCCGGATGTGAAGATGCTCCTCTGGTTGGCGCTGCTTGAGACCTTGAGCCAGGCGTAGTAGTCGACTTCCGCCGCGAGACCGTCGGCGAAGATTTTGTAGCCGTTAAGCATTGATGTCGGCTCGGGCAGATTGGAAGCCTTGCCGGGGCAGTATTCGAGCACGGGCGGACCGTCGCCGTCGAACTCGGGCCGGTTGAACCATCGAGTGTAGCCGTCCGCGTTCAGCATTACGGCTTCGTTCTCGCCGGCATCGGGACCGCACGGGAATGTCAGGTTGTCGTAGTTGAGCGTCGAGGCCCCGTTGTGGAGGAAAACGCCGCGAACATCGAATCCGCTGAACCGGTCCATCCCTCGGAGCGGATGAGCCAGCATCACAGTGAAGTCAATCCTGCCCTCGGTGTAGAGGTCCGATGGGTCTATGTCCATTATGTTGAAACAGCCGACACCGGAGTCGACGAGATTGGTGACGTTCGCGGCGAACATCGCGGTTCGGAGTGGGATGATGTCGACACTGGCGCCATCGGGGGCAAACGAGCACTGCCAGAGGCCCCAGCACATTCGACTTCCGCTCGATCCGGCGGGCGTGCCGGTGTCAAGCGGGTGCGGATCACCGATCGGCTCGGACACCGAGCCGCATCCGGCAATCGCCAGGAATAGAATGAGGATCAGTGTGTTGTACCACGCTCGATCTGTCATGAAGTCCCTCCTTCAGCAATCATTCCGGCGTCAGCAGACCCACAATCTCTCCGCCGGGTCCACCATGACACCCCATGCGCGAGCGGGTGTCCGGGTCGGTATCGCCGGGATCGCCCGAAGGTGGGCCGGCATCGTCCCAGTCCACGAAATCGGGATCTCCCTGTTGCGCGGGCGAGCCGGAGGAGAGGTCATACTCCTCGTTGTCGGGATCGATGTACAGAGGATTGGCGCTGATGGCACCGATACCCGCCGAGGCGCCACCGTAGTAGGAGGCCTGGACATCCCACACATCGGTGAAATCGCAGACCACCGTGCAGCCGGTCGCCTGCACTCCGCGGGCAAGAGGCGGCGGAGATCCGCTTGAGTAGATCCTGGTCGCGATATTGTTCGCAAATTCCAGCGCGCTGCAACCATCGAACACATAGCCAAAGGACTGATTGATGAAGAATGCATCCGAGCTGTCCATTGTGTCTACCGTATTGTTGACAACCTGAATCGCCGAGCAGCCTTCGAAATGGAATCCTTCCATCAGGACAGCACCCATTGTTCCCACCCCGGCATGAGGGATGACATGGTGCGCGAGGCAGTTCTTTACCACGACCTCGGTCGAGTTGATCAGATAACACATCTCGAAGCCCTTTGAGGTTTCATCCTCGCTGGAGCGGATGTCCGTGAAGACACAATTCTGCACCGTGAGCCCAACACAATTATCGGCCGAGACTCCCCTGAAGAACGCGCAGGCTGTCGGGTCCGAGCCCTTGTCGATGCTCGCCATCCTGCAATGGCTGATTGTGAGATCAGACGCGCCGATAGCGATGATCGGGTAAACGCTCTCGATATCGGTCTGACCGGTGAAGAGGCAGTCCTGGACGGTGATCCCGGTGCCGCCCTCAATGCCGATCATCCTCGTGCCTTCATCGTACGGCCATTCCATGGGCCATATGCCTGCAAAGCCGATGCGGAATCCGTCCAGCAGCACATCGTCTACTCCATCGAACCATACCGAGTAGCTTTCGGGATCATCGGGTCCGTCGATGAACGCGCGGTTGCCCCCGTCCGATTCGTCCCAGTTTATCGACCGCAGGACAGTGCCCACAGCCATGTTCACCTGTTCAACATACGGATTACCCGAATCGTCCACCCAGACCTCGTAATC
Organism: uncultured Planctomycetota bacterium; assembly: GCA_964387135.1. Lineage (GTDB taxonomy): Bacteria > JAJVIF01 > JAJVIF01 > JAPKYR01 > JAPKYR01 > CAYLVL01. The sequence continues at coordinate 3,927 of CAYLVL010000039.1, read as the reverse complement.
TTCCAGCAATGCCGCAGCGTCCACTCCCTCCTGAATGGTGTTGTACGGGTGACCCTGTGTGCCGTCCTCGACTCCCGTCGTGTTGGAATCGTCTACATAAATCACATGGAGCGGTGATTCGTTGCTCACTGTCACCGTTCCCATGCTGAATGCGGCTCGATGCGCGCGCTCGGGATACTCAGTCGGATATCCCTGACCATAGGTGTCTCCGTTCAAGCCGCCCCCTTCAACGATCATCCAGAAATCAGCTTCGCCCGAAGCCTGCGGCGAGCAGCCGACGACTTCCACCTGGAAAACTGATGAATTCTCGGTCCCGGGAGACGCAATCGAGAGAAGGTCGGCATGCGTGAACTCGGTCGATCCGCCCGGGAGGAAATCACCCTCAAGGATGATTCTCTCGACCTCGTTCGGCACTCCGTTGCCGCCTATCGATCCGCCCTGCCAGTCGAAAACCTCGATGTCGGCGACCAGGTTGCCGCCGTTGTTGCCCGGATCGACGTAATACAGGCTGCTTGCGGATGTGTCCGCATGGATGAAGAACGCTTCCTCGCAGTTCGCGCTTGTCGGGAAATCGCCGGGATCGTACACGGTCGGGTTTCCCGTGAGAGTGGGATCGCCCGGCTCCCATGTGGCGACGACCGCGTACTGGAAATCGACGACCGGCGCGGAGCCGATGATCGGGAACTTGAGCTCGTATCGTCGCGTGTTGGCGACCCCAGCGCGATAAATGCCCCTACTCCGGGAATTGGCCGGATCGATGATCCACTGGTAGTAGTCATCGTATGTGTCAAGGCCGTCCGCGAAGATCTTGTATGGATTCAAGGTCGCTGTCGGCGCGGGAATATTGCCGAGTCTGCCGGGCCAGTACTCAAGCACGGGCAGCGTATGACCGTTGAACTCGGTGTAGTTGAACCACCTGGTATAGCCGTCCGGGTTGAGGAGGAGCGCCTCATTCACGCCGGTACCGTCGCTATAGACGAGGCTGTCGTAGTCGAGCGTAGCCGACCCGTTGTGCATGAATACGCCCCAGACATCGAACCCGTGATACTGCCCGAGTCCCGGCAACGGATGCCTGAGCCTGATCGTGCAGTCGAGACGACCTTCGGTGAGGAAATTCGTAGCGTCGATGTCTTCGATCAGAAGGTTGCCCGGACTGGCTTCGAGAAGGTTGTTCACGTTCGCGGTGAACTGCGCAGTTCTCAGAGGTTCTATTTCGATTTCAGTGCCGCCGGGCTCCATGTAGCAGTGCCACAGACCCCATAACACATGGTTGGATCGAGACGTGTCTGTCGCCTGGACTGCCGGAGAGGATTCCGGCCGTACACCGACCGGATCGGCACCTCCGCCGCATCCCATCGCCATGGAGGCAATGATAAAAACCGTAACCAGAATGAGAATCCGGCTTTTCATCGTTCTGCTCCTTGTACCGCCCGTTTTTACATCGCTGAGGCTTTGAACTGCCTGCATTCCAAGTATAACAACATCGCTTCAGACCCGGAAGCGCCTGCTTTTACTATATCGGAGAGAATCACGGCGAAGCTGGTAACCGTTATTCCCATTCCCCGAGTCCTTTTCGTCACCAACCGCCGCCCGGACCACCATACGCGCCCATCCTGGAGCGCGTTTCCGGATCATCGGAGTCTATGATATACCTTGCGATTAACTTAGTCATTCTAACATACGGCAAAGAGCCTTACCAGCGAATCGGACCTTGGGGAATAAGAGGGGGATTCTGCTCAAACTCGGAAACGCCCATCGCGGCGAGGAGTCTCGATTGCGCGATAAGGTAACCGTAGACGGCCTGGAGGTGAAGGGTCTCGGCACGACTGTAGCCCAGATCGGCATCCTGATAGTCGATGTAGCGGATCACACCCTCCGTGTAGCCCAGTTCGGCTATCCGCAGGGCCTCCCGCGCGCTTTCCAAGGTCGCACGGGCCACATCGATCCTCTCGAGCGACTCCCCAAGCGATCGATACGCACTCTCAACCTCCAGCTCGACAAGCGTCCGGGCCTCCTCGAGCTGCACCAGGAGCGCATCTCGCCTAGCGGTCGCTTCATCCATCGATGCCTGCGCGCGCCCGGAATCGAACAACCTGTAGGACAGATTGAGAATCACGCTCCAGTTGTCCTTATCGTAGAAGCCCATCGCGCGGTCGGATCGTGAGTAGCTTCCATGAAGAACGAGAGAAGGGCGGTTCCTCTCCGACAGGATGCCCACCTCGGCGAGGTCGACCGCGAGCTCGAGCGCATCCAGGTCAGCGCGATGCACCAGCGCGATCTGCTGAGCTTCCTCCAGCGTGAAATCCGGGGCAGTTGGCTCGATGGTCTCGACACCGGGAGGCTCGATCTCGATCGGGGTTCCCGACGGCAGCCCGAGCTTCTGCACGAGCGCGCCCATGGCCAGCTCCGCCGCGGTCTCAGCCTGTAGAAGCTCCTCGCGAGCGGTAGCGACGCTGACTTCCGAGCGCAGAATCTCGAAGCGCGCCACATCACCCGCATCGTACCGGACCTGCGAGATCCGCAGCCTCTCCTCGGCAGTCTCGACCGCGCCGCGGGCGACTTCCACGAGTGCTTTGGTCAGCGACGCCTGAAGAAACGCTTCCTCCACATCCCTCCTTACCGTCTGCTCGGCACGCGATAGCCGAAGGCGGCTCTGTTCGAGCCCAAGTGACGCGCCGTGACGGGCCAGGGAGAATGTGCCGAACATGTACACCGGCTGGGTGAGGGTGACCGAGGCGGTCGAGGTGATGTCGGTCGTGCTCATCTCGATCTCTATCGGCTGCGTGCCCGGGATGGGAATCTCGATGGAACTCGCCGGACCGGAGCTCATCGAGCGCAGACCGAGATCGAGGGTGGGAGTGTAGAGGAGGCGGCTTTGGCGCTCGACCGCATCGGCCGCATCAATCTCAAACCTGAGCCTGTGAATCTCCCTGTTATGCTCAAGGGCCCAGTCGACTGCGGACTCAAGCGTGAAGCATGCGGGGAGTTCATCCTCGGCCTGGAGGAAGGCAATATTCAAGCCTCCGGCAGATGCGGGCGAGGTAACAGCACTAAAACCGGCATCGATGAGAGCTTCCGAATCATCCGATGTCGACTCTCCCTGCGCGAGCAGGTTCTGCATGCCCCGAGTTGAGCCGGCATCGTCGTCCTGGGCGACGGCGACAGTCGACAGGGCACAAACAATGGTCGCAATTACGGGAACCCAGAACGGCTTTCGGATGCGTGGCAGCCTCATCTCTCCTCCCTCCATCGATTGAGAATGAAGTATAGCATTCAGGTTAATCAGATGCATTAACAATTAGGGCGGCTTATCGGGAGCTAAAATGAAAACCCTCCTCCCGCTGGAAGAGGGTTTGTCAGATATCGGTTCACTGACTACGGTTAAAGGGGCTCTCCATCGAGTGAAGGATCGAACTGGTTCGCATCCCGGGAGACCACCTGCTCCGGCGGCGGTGTTGCGCCGCCGGACTCGAGTGGAGTCCCTTCACTGGCATCGATCGCCTGGACGTTAGCGGCCTGAAGACCTTTCGACGTATCGACCAGATCGAACTTGACCATCTGGCCCTCCTTCAGGTCCTTGAACCCGTCCATCTGGATCTGGGAGTAGTGAACGAATACGTCACTCTCTCCTTCACGCTCGATGAAACCATAGCCTTTCGCCGTGTTGAACCACTTTACCCTACCTGTATTCAAAGCAGACCTCCTTCGTAGGGTATTTGCCGAAAGGCGTCTATGTTCTTAAAGTTTACCATTTTTCCGCATACATCGTCTATCTATAAACACGCCACGACAGGACAACCGAGCAGAAAACGTCCAGAAAAAGAGCCGGGAGCCATTTTTGACTCCCGGAACCGGTTTGTTTCAGGACCAGGCTTCGATAACAGGACTACAGCGGGTCCCAGTAGAAGTCAGAGATGTCCACGGCTA
>CAYLVL010000038.1:6727-12322 GCA_964387135.1 uncultured Planctomycetota bacterium | reverse complement strand
TACCGGTGACCGCATCGTGATGAGCGGTATAGCACAGAATCCGCCATGCCCGATCGAGCGCGGCGGTCGGGTAATCGGCCCCGAAGAGATTCGCAATCGTCGACCAGATTTCGGCGTCCCTGACAAGTCTCTCACCGACTCTCTGCGCAATCTTCGTCTCGGCGAAACTCAAATTGCAGCCCGAGTAGGCGGGATTCAGATCGCGCGAGATGGGCGGCAGCCACGATCCCTCGTTGGCTACGGACGCCCTCACGGCGTCGAGGTATTCCTTCTGAGTACCGAACCTTATCTGAGGCGAGAGATACTTCTGATTCCACGCCCTGACGAGTTCCATCATGCCCTCGAACGGCTCGGCGAAGTCCCCATAGCAGGGCAGCAGCAGGTTCTGGGTGGGTGCGGGGATTCCCAGTCGCTCGAAGCGCTCGAGGATCGGAATCTCCCCATCCTCCATCGACTTCCACGAGAACTCCCGGCCCGACGTGTAGTGCCTGCTCATGTAGTGAGTCAGAAGCTTATTCGTGTCCGGGCTTACCCAGCGGAATTCGGTCGGGAAGAGATTCTCCCCGGGCTCGACATGCTCCCCGTGGTACAGCCCGCGACAGAAAGTCGTCCACCTGGCTCCCGCAGCCTTTCCCAGCGACGGCCAGATCGGGTCGTGCCCGAATACATCCCATTGCGCAAGACCTTCGGGTCGCCTTCCCGAAATCGCCTCCGCGAAACCGACGCCGTAGGCGATATTGCGGCACAGAAGCTCGCAGCCGACAAGTGTGGATTGAGGCTCGTTATAGCTCGCGATCAGCTCGAGCCGTCCGGCTTCCACCATCGATGGGATCAGCTTGCGGAGCTCCGGCGACGCGATCCATGTCGGGTGAATCGCGGGAACCATCTCGAGCGTGCACGCGAAATCCGGATCGCTTTCGAGGAGCTTCAGATACTGCCGGTTGAGCTCGAGGAACGTGTTGACCGTCTCGCGCTGCCGCGACCCGATCTCCGTATAGTCCCGCTGGGTGTTCCACCAGACCGGATCCACGTGATAACCTGCTCCGATGAAGAGCGTCCAGTCGTCCCGGGGCCGCACCGTCCGGAGGATGATTTCATCGCCGGCCGATCCTGAATCCAGAGCTACGCGAATGGTGTAGTCGTCGCCGGGATTCAACTCGTGAGGGATCGGGACACTGATCAGGGCCGCTCCCCAGTGGTCTTCACCGGGATCGATCCGGGTGCCCCGGCCTTCAGGACCTTCAGGCGTTATCGCGCGAGCGGTCAGCTCCAGCGGGGATGGAAGGCTCTTCCAGGCGACGAGGAGCACGTGCAGCCGGTGATTTCGCCCTTTCCATATGGCGGCGGTCGGGGTGATGGTGATGTGTTCGGCGACGTTCAATGCAACCGGCCCGTGTGCCTTTCGATGGCCACTGAAAGGCAAGAAGAAGCAATGGAGAGATTTTACAGGAATCAGGCCCGGAGCGGTAACGGAGGCGCAAAATACCGCCAATCCGCGTGAAAACCGATGCGTTAAGGCGGATTACGTTTCATATATGCTTAAGACCCGTTAAATCATATAGTGAAAGCAGTTCCCTGCTTACTCAATAGTATGGTCAGAAGCACTCGCTAAGCGGGAGGACTGTCTGATGAAGAAAGTCATGAGTTATGCCTGGTGGTCTTGGGCGATTCTGGTACTCGGTCTAGGGCTTGTAGGAGCATGCAGCGACAACAATCCCACGACTCCGGGTCCGTCGGATGTCCAGGACATCGAATTCGAGGGAGGCGGAGGTATCGGACATGAAGATATCACCGATCTCCTTGACGTGTACAACAATCTGGTTGATCTCGGAGGAGGGGCCACATACGTAGAGGACGAGAGCGGGCAGGCGCTGATCGGAGCGTTCGATCGATGGTCCGGGGAGGGCCTCGACGGCGTGCATCTGATCATTCAGCAGCCCGGCGAAGCTCCGTTTGCGGCCGACTTCAACGATGTCGCCATCGTGAGCAACCTCACTTTCCCGATCACGGTAAGCGTATGGCACGGAGCCTATATTGCGCAGACCCTGGTCGAGACCGACGCGAACATAATCGCGTTCGGGCTGGAGCATCTCTGGAACTGCCCGGAGCAGGCGGCGATCATCGGGTCCACGATGAGCTACGAGCCCGACGGGCTTCCCTGGATGGTCCGGGCGAAGAGCACGCATCAGAACTGGGACTGGGTTTGCACCCACAGTCTTGGACCCAACGGCCCGAGCACCCTGGTATTCGCCAACGCGTACCAGCCGGTCGGCGCGGTAGCGTTTATCTACCATGGCCTGCCGCTGGATGAATGGATCTCCGACAATATGGAGGATCCCGCAAACTATGAGCTGCTGGGCTACTCCTATTCTCACATCGGCTCGCTGGACCCGGGCGCGGTCGGGGGCTGGATCATGAACTACACGCAGTCCGGGAGCGGCAATACCTACAACTCCGGCAACTACACCGTTCAGCACACGTTCCCGTTGGGCACCGACTCCGCACCGCTGGGTCATGCCGTGATGACCCTTACGCCGGGCGGTATCCGCGAAGACAACCTCGAGTTCATTCCGTTCTATCCGCCGACTGAGGTGGGTATTCACTCCGATAGCGGGACTTACGACATGAAATCGTTCGATCCGCCCTGCCTCACCGACAGGAATGTGATTGTCGTTGAGGTCGAATACGTCGACGGTGCGACGGAGTGGATGCTTGTCGATTTCGATCCGCTGGGCACCGATCTGCCGGACATCAATCTGGGCACCGTGCCGGTATGGTCTTCGTTTGAGGTCACGAATATCGATTACCCCGCGCTGTTTGCGGAGTGGACGAACGATCCTGCCGCCGGTCTCCAGGTGGTGACATTGACCGACGCCTACGGCAACACATACTGGGAAATTTACACCGACAGTGCCGCGACGCAGCTCCCGGTCGAAGGAATCGCCTTCCCGGACTACGATCCCGACTCAATGACAGGTCTGCTGGCCACGTTCGTCGAGGATCCGCGCATCTCGGTCTCCAGGATCGAGTGCCCGGGCGTCAGTCCCGATGCGTTCGACAACAACACAGTCTGGAACGGCACCACCGTCGTCTCCAGCTCAGTCACCGAGCAGATTGAGCCCGATTACCCGCTGCCCTAAAGGACCGTTCACGGCATGAATTGAGATAAAAACGGCCCCGGTTGAACCGGGGCTTTTCTGTGTCTTGTCTCGTTTTCTCAATCAGATCTTTCTCGACTTCTTTCTGAATTCCTCCGGGAGCTCGTTGGACAGCAGGCTTCTCTGGACCTGATCGCTGTAGGGATTCTGCGAGGACTCCTTCTTCCTTGCGCTGAGTTTCCCGGGAGTCTCCTCCGGTTCGCCGGGCTCCTCCTTTGTCAAGAGGACCTTCGCCAGCACGTCGGCGTGGGTGGATTCCCTGACCATTGGAGGCTCGGGACGCTTCACGGGCTCCTGAGAGGCCTCAACCTCGTCGCGCCTGGAAACATCCGTCAGGCCGAACTGCCAGTCCTTCTTTCTTTCAATCTCGGACTTCCCGCCCTTCTGCTGGGCCCTTTCCTTCAAGACCATTTCCCTGAGCTCGGCGCGGGTCATGTACTGAAGCTGCATTAGATCACCCGACTCGTGCCCCCAGAATCCCCTTTTACTGAACTTCTTCTTCCGCTCTATCGTGTCGCGCATCTTGTAGTAATGCGCGCTCAAAAGCAGCAGCAGCCCCACCCCGATGAGGAATACGGCGATACCGAGAGTGTTGAGAATCCCAAGCGCGCTCGCGCTGCTTCCGCCGTTGGGCTCTGCCTGGATTATCGCGAATACTGCCAGCATTACAGAAAACTTTCCTTTCCGGGTTTAAACGAGGGACTGGCCCTCAATATTCCCGTTGTCCGAGCCTCCATTCGTTTCCTCGTTCCGCGAGTCCTCGCTCTCCTTCCAGGTTTGCTTCTCTTTTCTTTCGGCTATTTTCTGAGCGGCAAGAGCCTTCATCTCGAGACGCATCTGCTCCGGATCGACCGGTTCGCCCATTCTTCCTGCATTCGCGAGCTGCCGTCGCGTCAGCCGGATAACCACCACGATCGCGAGTATAGCGACCAGCAGGTAGACCGAGAGCTTGATAAGTGCCTGGTACTCACTCGGCTCCAAGAGGACCGTCCTCCGAATGCGTTATCGCTGCGATATCGGACGAATCCCTGTCTTCGCCGGATTCAGCCTCCTTTTTCTCCAACTCAGATATCTCTATAAGGCTACCCGGCTCCGCCCTGTCGGTGAACAGGATGCCGTCCATGTGATCGATCTCGTGCTGCACGCATCGCGCCTCCAGGCCCGTCACGGTTCGCTCGAACTTGTTCATGTCGAGATCATATGCCTGGAACGTGACCTCGTACGCCCTCTCGACTTTCGCCACCCATCCCACCTTGGAAAGACAGCCCTCGTAATCGATGAATGAACCTTCCCGAGAGGTAATTCTCGGATTAATGCAGACCGTGTACTCGCCGGTATAGCCCGGATCGTCAGGTATCCTGATTATGTTGTCGTCCTCGCCGTTCTCGTCGAGCTTCTCAACAATCTCGGCGTCCGGCCTGCACGTCTCGTAGCCGTGAACCTCGCGCTGCGGGATCTCGTAGATGAACAGGCGCTTGAGCTCCCCAACCTGCACCGCCGCAAGACCAATGCCCCAGTTCTCCACCATGGATTCATACATGTCCTCCACGAGCTTCCTGATTTCGGGAGTTACACGCTGAATCCGTCGACTGGTCTTGCGCATAACAGGATTGGTATCGGGTAGAATCTCAATAAGCATAACAAACCATCGCCCCCTTGAATGGACGCTCTACTGACATTATACCGCAAACGATTCCGCACTGGGCTTTCAATGCCTTCCACGAGCACTACCCCGCTTCCCGGTCATCCCTTGAATGAGTGGCATGCATGCGAGCGACGGCTTGAACCGCTCGCGCCGGCGATTGTCCTATAATTGGTTGCGAGGAAGTCCGGCGTGGATGATATGACGATCCCGGCGGACGTTTCAGTATGTCCAGGCGAAATCCAAAAAGCATTTTGTCGAGGCTGCTGACGCTTGCACTGGCGACAGCCCTCGCGAGCGGTCTCGGCTGCTCGGGCGCAGGCGGCAAGGGTCTTGAGAAGCAGGTCGACAGGAGTCCATCGGAAGAATCCGGAGGCTTCCTCGAATCCACACAGAACGTCTCAGATAATGCCCAGTACGGCGCTCCGTCGGCTCACCTGGCGACCCGCGACGCGAGTGAGCGGGACCCGTTTGGATTGATGCCTGTCGACTGGCCGGACGACGTGCCGATTCATCCAAGGAGCAACGTGGCCTACTCCGGCGAGTTCGGTACCGGCGGCCTTTATATCGTGACGCTTGTCAGATCCGATGAAGCCACCGCTCTTGGAATACAGAACTATCACCTGGAAAGCCTCTCCGGCTGGGAAAGCATCCAGGTGGGCGAGGAGACTCCCCTGGGCGACGGCGCGGGGAGCCAGTTCACCGTGACCGCCGAGCGCGAAGGCGCTTTCCTGAAAATAATTTCCGAGCAGGCGGGACCTGGCTTCCTGAGCTCTCTTGACAACAGCGACTACT
>CAYLVL010000038.1:0-6717 GCA_964387135.1 uncultured Planctomycetota bacterium | reverse complement strand
GATCGAGCCCCCTTATCGTCAGGCTCTACTTCACACCTCTCCCCACTGAAGAACAGGAATAATTGACCGTTCAAGTCCGGGATGTGATCAAAGGCGGTCGCGCTTGACATGAAATCAACAATGGCTATCCTGATTTTGCGCGCCTGCACGTATTCTGACCCCGACAGCACACCTGAGTCATTTCCGATATTAGAAGTGCGATACGAATTGAACGTGAAGGGGCCGGGTGATGGTCGTACAGGCTGCATGTGAGGCTGCAAATGCGTTTCGACGTTGTTCACATATTTGCATTGATGGCCGCCCTGGCGCTTGTCGCCGGCTGCGCGGGCGCGACAGGCTCGACTGAGAGCCATTCAGCCGCGAGGGGAGACGCTGGTGCAGAGTCGCAGGACCAGCAAGGGCTAGGGCTTATGCCGGGTGCGGAGCTGTCCGACGGCACTCGCGAGGCGCTTGGATCGTCGGGCTATTCGGATGACGCAGCCGATGCAGAGCCAGCTGAAGAGGAGAACGAACCCGAAGCTCAGGAGAGCGCTGCCGGCTCGGCGGAGCCCTCAATCGGCATGATGACGCCCTCAACGGAAGCCACACCGTCCGGTGCCGAACTGATTCCCGAAGGATGGCCGGAATACATTCCCATCATGAGCGGATTCACCGTCCGTTTTGGCGGATCGGACGAGCACGGAATGAGGGTCGGCGCGACCGGGACGGCGCCACTTGCAGAGGTAAGAGATTATTATCTCGGTCTTCCCGACTGGCGTCTCGGTACTGAAAGGGTGCAGGAGGGCGAGTCGGTGGACACGAACTCCGAGGGGGCCAAGGGGGTTTTGCTTATAATCACACGTGGCGAGGAATCGCTTACCATCAATATCTTCGAAAACGACGGAAGAACGAGCTTCCAGCTATTCTACGTCAAGGAGTGATTCGACCTCGATATCACGAGTTTGTGCGCAGGACAGGCTTGTCCTGCTTTTCTCGATTTGAAAGGTCGAATGAAGGAGAGATGGCATGAAGGCTCACAGATGGATCATCATTTTGCTTCCGACCATGCTCGCGATCGCGCTGGGATGCGCGGGCAGGACGGAAGGTGACCGGGCGGGGTCAATCGGTGACGATGCGGATCTGTCGGCTGAAAGCCAGGCGCCTCCTGGCGGCGTTCAATTACCCTCGGATGGCGATTCATCCGCCGTCCCGGGAATGGGCGGCGAAGGACAGGATGCCGATCTCAATGCGGCGGAAGTGCCACCCGGCAGCGGAATAACAGATGAGCCTGCACCTGTTGTCGTCGGCGCAGCGCTTCCCGATGAATGGCCGGACGATGTGCCGCTGTACGAGGGCCTGACACTTCGGACCGGCGCTCCGGGTGGAGATAACAGCTACATGATCGGCGCTGTCGGCGAGGTTACAGCCGACGAAGTGTTTGAATTTTACGACTCCCTTCCGGGTTGGGAAGAGACCGGTCCGGAACAGGATAACAACGATGCTCGCGAGAAGACCTATGCAAGGGGCAACGAAGAGCTTGTCATCAATATCATGCGGGCCGGAGGGGGAGTGGCGGTACGGCTTACGTACACCCTTTACGAAGAGAACGAGGAAGGGGGGGAGGAGTAACGGCAGGCATGGCCCGGGCTGTCCGGAAGCCGCGAGTATAGTCGATGGAGCCATTTCTGAACCGTGAGAGAATCGCGGTTCTCATAATTGTGCCAGGTCCCATTGAGCCTCACCACGCTTAAATCATGGACTGTAGTGACGGCATTCGTGCTGATTGCCGTCTTCAGCCTGTCCTGCGGCGGGACGTCGTCCGGGGACACATCGACTGCCGATGACGCCGCTGGAGCCGACTCGACCTCGACATCAACGGGAAGCGATTCACAAGCTTTCGGTGCAGTATGGTGGGCCGGGCAGGTCGAGACATCAGTTGCCGAGCCGGAGCTAATCGTCGAGCTTCCCGAGGACTGGCCCGAGGATGTGACAATCCCCCCGGGATTCGGGTTGGTGCAGTCCTCGCTCGACTACACGGGCAATCCGGTTCTGACGCTGGTTGGCGAGGGGTCTGTTAATGAAGTGTTTACCTACCTCCGGGAAACGCTTGGGCAGGCCGGATGGGAGGAGATAGAAACCCATCTCACCATGAAGGATGAACACGGCTTCAGGATGATTCATAAAAAAGACGGGGAGTATTTGCGGCTGTTCATGCGGTCCGATGGAGTTACATCGCAGCTCGCGATGGTATTTGTGCCGTATCGGGGAGACCTCTAGGTGCGGCGACACCGAAAAAATACAAGAAGGTCCCTGGGGTAGGGACCTTTTTCAAGAGGAGGGTGCCGAAATATTAGCACGGGCTGATTTTTCTGTCAAGCGCCTGATGCACGGATGTCAGAATACAGACACGCGCATTGAAATGGTGATTCGCTATTTGTTTAGCGGTTCAGTTTCGGATGCGCGGATAGTTGGTCGGCTTGTGCATCGAAAGCACGCAAAGTTCATTTGCCGAACGTGCGATTAGATAGTATTAAGATAGTGTAATCGGAACCGGAGCCTGCCTGGGCAATCGGAGACAGCGTTTGAGCTTTTTAAGAACCATAACGATAATAGATGTTCTCGACATCGCCGTCCTGGCGACGCTCACGTACCAGGTCCTCCTCATTTTCCGTCGAACCCGCGCGAGCCAGCTTGTCATGGGCATCATCTATTTCGCGATGCTTTTTTTCCTTGCGTTCATGCTGAGGATGACCGCGACCATCTGGGTTTTCGAGAAGCTGGTCGGGCTGCTCGCTATCGCGCTCCTTATCATCTTCCAGCCCGAGCTCAGGAATTTCTTCGAGCGCGCCGGACGCCGGGGCTTCCTGTTCGCGTCTTCCGGCCTGCCCGAGACGGAGGATGTCGAGAATCTCCTTGACACAATCGTCCAGGCGCTCGAAGAGATGAGCGAGGAGCATACCGGAGCGCTGATCGTCCTGGAAAGGGAGATAAGCCTCACCGAGTACATCAACACCGGCGAGCGGATCGATGCTCGTGTTCGCAAGGATCTCCTCAAGGCGATTTTTCACAAGGGCAATCCGCTGCATGACGGCGCGGTGATTATCCGCGAGAACAGGATTGTCTCGGCTCGAAGCTTCCTGCCGCTGTCGGACAGCAGGGACATCCCTTCGCATCTCGGCACCAGGCATCGGGCGGCTTTGGGAATCACGGAGCATTCGGATGCGATCAGTCTTGTAGCGAGCGAGGAAACCGGGCACCTATCACTGTTTCATGCCGGCAAACCGGCCTTTCGTCTCACTCCGAACACCCTGAAGCACATGACAAAGAACATCCTCATCCCGGAGTCGGCGCGGGAGCTTCAGTATCCCCAGTTCCGACTGGATCTTGGACGCTACTTCCAGCTTGGATCAAAGCAGGCATCGAGGAGCAAGGTTCAGACTCCGAGGCCTGCGCCGCTTCCTTTGGAAGAAGATGCCGGCGACGAGGAAAACGAGGAAGAGCCCGAGGATATCGAGGAGACCGACGAGGCGGTTGACGCTGAGGCTGAAGAAGGGGGGGTGAGCGAGGCGAAATGATCGCGATGATGCGGCACAACTTCGGCATGAAGCTTCTTGCGCTGGCGATAGCGATTGCGGCGTGGAGCTTCACTCGTCTCACCGATCCTATCGAGGAACGGCAGATGGTTATGGCGGTCGACGTTCGGCTGAGCGAAGGGATGTCGCTGGTGTCGCGTTATCCGATGGAGCCGACCGTAAGCGCGTATGTGACCGGGCCGTCGAGCCGTCTCGAAAGGCTTCAGAACTCCAATCCGAGGGTCGTGCTGGATGCAAGAGGGCTTCCGCCGCTCGACTCGGAGTTGATAGAACCGCGCCTGGACCGTCGGTTCGCCGGGGTGAGTGTCGAGTTCGCTCCGCCGAGCTTCGAGATTACAGTGGATCGCACTGCCAGAACCGAGTTCGTGCCCGAGGAGATTGCGGACGGACATCTGCCCTCCGGTTATTTCATCGATTCCCGCAGCGGACTTCCCCCGGTTGTAGTCGTGCAGGGCGCGAACTCCCTTGTGGAGCGTGTGAACAAGGTCATCTACCATCTGAACCTGTCGGCGCTGACCGGCTCCATCGAGCTTCACGTGGACTTCATCCCGGTGGACGAGCAGGGAAACGAAATCAGGAATCTGGAGCTCAACCCGATCGGAGCCGATATCGCCATCGGCCTCCAGCCAAGCCAGGCGTTGAAGGCGGTCCCGATCGTGGTCGATGTGCAGGGCAATCCTGCCACCGGGTATGCCCTTACTTCCCTCTCTTCGGACCCGTTTCTTGTCGATGTCGCCGGACCGGCCGAGTCTCTGACCGCCATCACCAGTGTGCATACAGCACCGGTCAACCTGACGGGGAAAACGTCCTCCTTCGAGCAATCCGTTGCACTGATTTCTCCTTCCGAGCAGGTATCCCTGTCTGTATCAAGGGCGACGGTGCAGGTCGAGATCGCCCAGATCGACACAACACGCACCTTCGAGAATCTTCTCATCGAGTTGAGAGGAACCGATCCCGCCTACACCTACACCCTTGTGCCGGAAAGAGTGGATGTCACGGTGAGAGGGGGGATCGAGAGGCTGGCCGAGGTGACATCGGACCTCATCAGACCCCGGGTCGACCTTGCGGATCTCGGTCCGGGCTTGACAAGCGTCCGCGTATCCGTGGCGCTTCCCTCGGGTGTCCAGAGCGACTCCATCAGCCCGTCTTCAATCACCGTAACCATAATCGAGCGAGTCGAGACTCCCGAAGAAGATCAGGAAGAGAATCCCGTTGACATTCCGGCAGAGGATGACATCGAACCGTCGGAGTAAGGGCGCCCGGGCTTGCGATATCCGACAAGCCCCCTGCAAGCTGCTATAATGTGCCGTCACGTCACCGGCGTTTGGTGCGTCGAAGGGGAGTTACTGAATGGCACGTCTGTTCGGCACTGACGGTATCAGGGGCGTTGCGGGAAAAGACCTGACTGGGCATTTTGCCTTCCGATTGGGCGAAGCGGTGGGCGAGCTTCTTCGCGAGAATGGCTGGGAGCAGCGTCTCCTGATCGGTCGTGACACCCGTATAAGCGGTCCGATGCTGGAAGATGCGCTGGGTGCCGGCGCGATGTCGACCGGCTGCGATGTTCACGTGATGGGTGTAGTTCCTACGCCGGTTGTGGCGTTTATCACTAGGCACTTCGAATACCCACTTGGCTGCGTGATTTCTGCAAGCCACAATCCTATCGAGGACAACGGAATCAAGTTCTTCGACAGCAGAGGTATGAAGGTCGAAGATGAAATCGAGGAGCGACTCGAGGAACTCCTTGAGCCCGACGCTTTTGAGAGACGAGATGTCACAGGCGGGAATGTCGGCGTCCGCCACGAAGAGAGCAAGAGCGTCGATGTCTACGCAATGCATCTGTCCGACATCGCACAGGATCGTCTGCTGGGTCTGAAGATGGTCATTGATGGGGCGTTCGGTGCCGCGAGTGTGATCGCGCCCTCGGTGTTCAGGCTTCTGGGAGCGGATACGATTCCGTTGAACTGCACGCCGGACGGGTCCAGGATCAACGTCAACTGCGGCGCGACCGATACAAGCGGATGCCGTGAAAAGGTTCTGGAAGTCGGAGCGGATATGGGCGTGGCGTTGGATGGCGATGCGGATCGCGCGATTTTGGTGGATGAGAAGGGGAATGTGGTCGATGGGGATCAGGTGCTCGCCATGTGGGGGCTGCATCTACTGTCAACCAATGGTCTTCCGGACAACGCCGTCGTCGGGACCGTGCTCAGCAACAAGGGACTCGAACTCGCGCTTGAGGACGCGGGCGGCAAGCTGCTTAGAGCGCCGGTGGGGGACAAGTACGTGCTGAGGGAAATGGTCTCGAACGGGTGCAAAATCGGCGGCGAACAGTCGGGGCACCTCATTTTCCTCGATCATCAAACGACGGGCGACGGTATCCTTACCGCGCTGATGGTCGCGCTCCTGATGCGCGAGACCGGAAAGCCTCTGAGCGAACTCGGCAAACTGATGACACGTTTCCCGCAGGTGCAGCTAAACATCACGGTAGAAGACAAACAGGCGGCACTTGGGGATTCGAAGGTCATGTCCGAAATCGCATCTCTCTCCGATGAAATGGAGAAGCTCAGGGGCAGACTTCTTGTCAGGCCGTCGGGCACCGAGTCGGTTATCAGGGTAATGACCGAAGCTCCCGAAGAGGCTGTCGCAAGGCGTCTCGCCGAGCAGGCGATAGAGCTGTTCAAGGGCTACAGCGAAACGGGGAAAATCACGGAAATAAGATAGAAGGGATAGTCGAAGAAGCGACTGTCCCCTTTCTTGCGCTTGACTGAAAAGAGGAGTCAATGAAAGTCCTGACACCGGAAGAGATGCGCGCAGTGGATTCCCGGGCTATCGAGGAAATGGGAATCCCCGGACTTCGCCTCATGGAGCAGGCGGGACGTGCAACGGCCGAATGGCTTCTCGACAACCTTCCCCATGCCGACCTGGTAGTGGTTCTGGCGGGACGCGGCAACAACGGAGGCGACGGGCTTGTCGCCGCGCGTTATATCGCCGAGAACGGTCGCGACGTCAAGGTCATTCTCCTGCGAGGTGGGAAGAACCTCTCAAAGGGCTGCGAGACAAACCTCGGGGAGCTTCCCGGCAATGTCGAGGTCTGGACGGTCGACACCGAGGCGGAACTGAATGCGGCGATCGGCAAGCTCAACACAAT
>CAYLVL010000037.1:0-12369 GCA_964387135.1 uncultured Planctomycetota bacterium | reverse complement strand
GTCCAGTACATATCGGAGCCGCTGGCATCCATCCTGATGTGCGCGGCTTCCGCGATATTCGCGGTCAGAGGGAAGTCGTCGACGTCCGGCTCATCGCTGGACGGCTTGGCCCAGCTGGCTACCACGGCGTACTGGAACTTGAGGCTTGGCGCGCCCCCCACCAGCGGGAACTGGAGCTGGAATTCGCGGGTGTTGGAGTTGCCGGGCGCGAAGAACGCGCGATCCTCATAATTGGCGGACATCCAGACCCCGACCGCAGCGGTCTTGCCCAGCCCGTCCGCGAACAACTTGTAGCCGTTCAGTGTCGCGGTCGGATTTACATTGTTGCCGAGCAGACCGGCGGTATAGCCGAACAGCCCGGGAGTCGTGAACTCAACCTTGTTGTACCATCGGCTCCAGCCGTCGGCGTTGAGCAGGACGGGGTCGAATCCGGCCATCGGATATCCCAGGTCCTCGTCATACGCCAGCGTCGCTGTCTCGTTTGAGAGGAACAACGCGTGAACATCGAATCCCGCCAGCTTCGGTTTCGTGGGCACGGGATGCGTGAGAGTTACATCCAGCGTGAGCTTGCCTTCCGTCAGCAACAAGCTTGTGTCCAGGTTGGAAAGCTGAAGAAGTGTGGGATTCATGTTCATGAATGTGTTCACGTTCATCCGGAAGTCCGCCAGACGCTCCGGTATCACGGTCGCCTCCATGGTCTCCAGGTCGAGAACCACATCGTAAATCCCCCACAGATATCTGGAGTGGGCCGTGGTCTGCCTCTCGGGCGAGAGATCCGGTGAAGTGATCCGGCTACCTGCCGAGCATGCGACAGCACCCATCAGCAGGCAGCAAGCCAGAACTAAACTGAGAAAACGCATAGAGAAAAATCCTCCTTCATGGTTTCGCCCTATTCCCCTCTTTTCGTCCTGATTACCTCTCGATGCGGGGCAGCATTATACCAGATTATACACGATCTGCCAGCCCCCGGCAGGCCAAACCGGGCACATTTTCATATTAACCTTGATTTCCGTTGTATGCAACAAAACGCCGCCGATGGGCGGCTTGCACTACAGCTATCACACGCATTCGGGTCTATCCGGTAATCCTCACGATCCTGCGCTTGCCGGATCGGAGCACGCCCCGGATCGGCGCTTCCAGGATAGCCAGTTCGTCACTGATCTTCGTCTCCTCCCCATTTTCCGGCGTCCAGTAGACGCTGCCCGCTCGAATCGCCCTCCGTGCCTCCCCCTTCGACTTAGCCAGTCCCGTCATTGTCATCAGATCGATGACTTTCCATTGCCCGTCATCCGGGGCTGCGGCATCATCATCGAGCCTGTGCTCCGGGATCATCTCCTCCGGCGGAAGCTCCCTCTCGCTGAAGACCTTTGTGAAATGCTCCTCGGCAGCCTTTGCCTCCTCCTCGCCGTGAAACCTGGCCACTATATCGCGGGCCAGCGATTTCTTCGCTTCCATCGGATGGATCTCGCCTTTCCTGATGCCGGCCTCCAGCTTCATCCGCTCGCCGTGAGACCACAACAGGACGAGCTCCCGCCATTTCCCGATGAACTCATCTCCGATGCTCATCACCTTGCCGTACATTTCGTGCGGCTCGTCGGTGATCCCGACACAATTGTCGAGACTCTTCGACATCTTCCTTACACCGTCGGTACCCTCGAGAAGCGGCATGATTACCAGGCATTGCGGCTCCTGCCCGTAGCGTTCCTGGATGACCCGTCCGACCATCAGATTGAAGCGCTGATCGGTGCCGCCAAGCTCTATATCCGCCTTCACCGCCACCGAATCGTACGCCTGCGCCAGTGGGTACAGGAACTCCATGATGCTTATCGGGATGCCCTCACGATAGCGGTTTTCAAAATCGTCCCTTTCCAGCATCCTGTGCACCGTGAACGATTTCGCCAGATGCAGCACATCGCGGAAACCCATCTTGTCCAGCCATTCGGAGTTGTAGCGGACTTCCGCCTTCTTGTAGTCGATTATCTTCGATGCCTGCTCGAAATAGGTCCGCGCGTTTGCCTGAACGGTATCCCAGTCGAGCGCCGGACGCTCGGAACCTCTGCCGGACGGATCGCCGATGTAGCCGGTGAAATCCCCGACTATCAGCACTGCCGTGTGACCGAGGTCCTGGAAGTCGCGCAGCTTCTGAAGCCCGATAGTGTGACCGACATGCAGATCGGGCTTGCTCGGATCGAGGCCGATCTTTACGCGCAACGGCTTGCCTGTGCTGATCGCCCGCTCGATCTTCCCGACGAGCTCCTCTTCGGGGATGATCTCGACGCAGTTGCGACGAATGAGTTCGAGCTGCTTTTCGACGGATTGTTCCATTCCAAACTCCATATCCGCTGAATATCAGCGGAATTTGCACAGGCGCCCGACACGCACCCGCCCGGCACGATTATAGCACCGGCAGGCATCTAACCATCGTCGATAAGCCCGGGCAGCTCATCGAGCGAGTCGATGATGAATTCCGGGCGCAGCGGACTTTCCGCATTCTCGGCCTGCTCGCGAGTGGCGATTCCGGTCGTTACGCACACCGTGCGGGCCCCGTACGCGTTGCCGCATGCGATGTCGGTATCAAGTCGGTCGCCGACCATCCAGACATCAGCCGCCTGTGTATCGGGGCTTGCTCCAAGCTCGTCAAGCAGGTATCTCAGGCTGATGGTCTCGGGTTTCCCGATAACCTCAGCCTTGACGCCCGACGCCCTTTCCACGGCGGCGACCATCGCGCCCGCTCCGGGCAGAAACCGGTCGTCTTTCGAGGGAAACATGGCGTCAGTGTTTGTGGCGATCAGCTTCGCTCCGTTGTAGAGGATCTCAGACTGTGCCCTCACTATCTTGTGGAACGTGAATTCCCTGTCCCACCCGATGATGACAAAATCGCACGGCTCCTCGCCACCGTCGGTTTCGACAGCGAATCCGTAATAGTCAAGTGTCTCGACAAGCCCTTTGCCGCCGATCGCATAAACTCTTTTATCCCGCTGCCCGCCGGCAATGAGATGACGCGCGGTCGCCTCGCCGCTCGTCATTACTTCGTTCAGCCGGATTTCAATCCCGTGCCCGGCAAGAATATCTGCATACTCCAAGCGCGTCCGTACCGAATTGTTCGTCAGGAAGCCAAGCCTGACTTTTCTCCTTCTGAGTATCCCGACCACCTCGCTTGCATGCGGCAGAGCTTCCTTTCCACGATAGAGGACGCCGTCCATATCGAACACAACGGTAGTCATACGCCTATCATACCAATGCGTCCTTTCCCGGACCAGTCGCACATCGGCCCGGAATTGTGTTAAGTTTGTACTTACGGAAAAGGTGAGCAGGTCTGCGATCATCCGGATTCAACATCGCTGCGGTTTACCGTAATATGCCGGTGGCGCTGGTCTTGTGGCTCGGCTGGCTGCTTTTGGCTTCTGCCATGGTCATCCGCTGCTTTCGCGGGCTTGAATTCCCCCTGATTAACGTGCTCTTCGTTTTCATCGGCCTTGGAGCCTACTTCCTGCCGGTGCGGCAGCATCGCGGGGAGAAGGGGGAAGCGCTGAGACGGAAACTATTATGGCTGCTTCTGGGAGCCGAATTCCTGGTCTCATTGGGTGAGCTTGTGCGTATGGTTCTTGCTCGAACCAACGCCTGATCGCTCCCGATGCGGTTTTTTTGCATGATTGATTTGATTGCGACATTCTGGCAGGGATTCGAAGGGGGCTCGCTGGGCGATACCCGAGCCGATTTCGCCATAGTCCCTTTGCATGAGTTCAAATGGTGGATCTATCTCTGGGTGCTTGCCTTCCACACGGTGCTTGCGGTCATCCTCACCGAGCTTATGGGCCGCACGTACGGCAAGCCATGGCTGTGGTTCATCATCGCGTTCTGCCTGCCCCTGGTCGGACCGATAACCATCCTTCTCTACCATCTCATACTCTACAGGAGCGTTCTGGAAGCCCGAAGGCAGACTTTCTGGAACAGGATGCTCGCCGAGGGTCCGGTCAGTCTCCTGAAGGGGCTGGTCAAGGAAAGAGCCAGGGCCCGCGAAGTAGTCCTCGAAGACTACCGTCCGCCCGCAGTCTCCATCCGCGAGAACGGGGATGACCCGAAAATCGAATTGCTGCTCATGCAGAGCAGGTTCGGTGAGGCCAGGGCGCACGCCTGGAAAATGCTCGAGATAGCAAGAGAACTTGGGGACTCCGAGAAGAAAGCGATCTACCACGAGTATCTCGAGATCATTGCGGAGCAGGAAGCGATCCATTCAGGGAAGGATTCAGGCTGAAAGCAACCCGCACTTTCAGTGCGGGAATTCTTACTCACCACAAAAAAACAACCGAGATAGGTGCGATTTCGCAGGAATGAAAGCGCCGGCCGGCTTTTATTTCTTGCGCTCCGAGCTCGATGTGCTTCGGAGCAGGTGATCGAACTCCACGAGGTTGTGTACGCTCGCTATCGCGTCCTCGCGGGTGATCACGCCCTTGACATAAAGCTCCTTGATGTAGTTGTCCATCGTCGTCATGCCCTCCTTCGTGTTCGTCTGGAGGACGGAGTAGATCTGATGGACCTTGCCCTCGCGGATCAGGTTCGCAACGGCATTGGTGTTAAGAAGAATCTCGAGGGCGGGCACGCGTCCTTTTCCGTCGATCTTTCTGATAAGCTGCTGGGCGAAAATCGCCCTGAGGACGAGAGCGAGCTGGTAACGTATCTGATCCTGCTGGTGAGGCGGGAACACATCGATTATTCGATCCACCGTCTGCGCCGTGTCGATGGTATGAAGCGTGCTGAACACAAGATGACCGGTCTCGGCGGCGGTGATGGCAAGGCTTATCGTCTCGAGGTCACGCATCTCGCCGACCAGAATGACATCAGGATCCTGCCTGAGCACGTGCTTCAGGGCTTCGGCGAAACTGAACGTGTCCTCGCCGAGCTCGCGCTGGTTCACCACCGACATCTTGTGAAAATGCACGAACTCGATCGGGTCCTCTATCGTGATGATGTGACATCGTCGCTGCTTGTTGACGATGTCGATAAGGGCGGCAAGCGATGAGGACTTGCCCGATCCGGTGGGTCCGGTAAACAGCACCAGTCCCTGTTTCATCTTGGCCATCTCGCCCACCAGCGAGGGCAGGTTGAGCTCGCTGAGGGTAGGGATCTTGGCGGGGATTGCCCTTGCAACCAGCCCGATCGATCCCTTCTGATAGAAACAGTTGACGCGAAAACGTCCAAGCTTCCTGAGGCTGATGGCGAAGTCGATCTCGCGATTACGCTCGAATTTCCCCATCTGCTTTTCGGACATCAGGCCTCTGGCAAGTGCCGCGGTATCTTCCGGGGTGAGCGCCGGAAGATCCGTGATGGGGGCAAGATCGCCATGAATCCGAAGTACGGGTGGAATGCCGACGGTCAGATGAAGGTCGCTGGCCTGCGCTTCGATCATCTGCGCCAGCAGATGGTCAATGGCCACCATGTGACTCGCGGCCTTCCCGACGGGCTCAACGGGACCCCTGGGATCCTCCATCACAGGTCTCGGCGCGCGCGGTGGCGGGGTGAAAGGCTGTCCCATGAATTCTTCCTCTCAGGTGCTGTCGGGAACTGCAATCCGATGTTCCATAAGTACTATCAGGCCTCGCAATCGGATTATACCACTCAGAGAGCATCTCAGGGAGTAAACACACACACGTTCAGCATCTGAACCAAAATTCAATAATGTAAGAAAGTAAGCACTGCCTGCCTTGACCGCTTTCGCACATTAAGTTAGTATTACTTATTTACTGGATGTGGGAGACTCGGATATATACAAGGCCCACCAGTCAAGGACAAGCAAAGAATGGGGAAAAGCAGGCCATCAAGTGAGGAAAGGCGTCAGCAGATCATCGATACGGCTGCTGAAGTCTTCTCCATTCACGGTGTTGACGGTACCCGTACCCGTGATATCGCCGAAGCCTGCCAAATCAACGAAGCCCTCATTTACAAGCATTTCTCCAGCAAAGATGATCTATATCGATCGGCAATGATTCACAGCTACGATAAGGCCGTAGAGAGAATCGCGCAGACGGCTTCCGTGCAGCCGAACGGCCTGCTGAGCCTGATTGTTGTGCTGAGGGCGCAATTGGATCTTCTTTCCATGAATCCCGCACTGTCGGCAAACATGTGGCATGCGGTTGCCACGAGCAGGCACGATTCGAAGATGCGGGATCTGGTCAACGATCGATTCGGCAAACTGCATCGATTCCTCAGAAGCCTTGTCGAGAAGGGCCAGGCCGATGGTAGCGTGCGGACGGATATAGACCCGGAGCGAGTCACATGGTTCGTGCGCGGCCTGACCTGGATTTTTATCCTCAGAACCATTCTCGATCCCGAAGTGGGCGATACCGCCGATGAGCCGTTCAAATTCTGCCGAACGCTGATGGAGCATCTGGCGGCCGACTCCGAAGCGGCTCGGCAGCTGTACCGGGAATTGTATGCAGATGAGGCCGGATCAATGGAAGCCGATCCTGCTGACAATTCATAGCAAGGCTTCGACCCCCGTCCGAATAATACTGACACCCATTCTCAACAGCAGGCATGCACACGGACACAAATAAGCGCCAAAACCCGTTCCAGGGGCGCCTTTGCTTGACCTGCAGTTTGAATTACATGTAAACTTTACGGTTGCGCCAAGAAGTAAGTATCTAACAACTTACTTGACTCTTGGAAGCGGGCACTGGATGACTCGACTGAAGAAATCGGAGCGACGCAGCCAGATAATCGAGAATGCTATCAAGGTGTTTGCCGAGTGCGGCCTTGCAGGAGCGCGTACCCGTCGGATAGCCGATGCCTGCGGAGTTAATGAAGCGCTTATTTACAAGCACTTCAAGAGCAAGAAGGAGCTGTTCAGGGCGGCTATGGCCGACTTGCATGCGAGACTCATTGCCAATTGGCAGGATACCGCGGAAAAGGCCTGCGACGGCAGGACCGCTCTTGAAGAGATTCTGAAGCTCCAGACCTGGTCCATATACAACAGACCGGAGACTGTCGCTAACATAGTGCATGGCCTCTCGGCGGCAATGGCCGATGAGAGGATGCGGGAGATGATACAAGGATGGACGGAGCAGCAGCACCGTTTCGTGGTCGGCATCCTCAAGCGAGGTATAGCTGACGGTAGTCTCAGGGCGGACCTGGATCCGGAACGGGCATCATGGTGGCTCAGGGGACTTGGCTGGACAAGCATTATCATAAACGCACTTGGACTACCGGATTCCCTTCCCGAGCAATCAGCGGACGAGATGTACATTCAGATAATCGAATGCCTCGCAGGAAAAGACGATGCCTGGCAGCAGCCGGAGTGAATTCCCAAAAACAAATAGCTGATGCGTTAGTCCTATCCTGTGGATATATTGCGCTTATCCGATGGCGCAATGGTTGTTGGATTCGTCGAGCGGTGGTATATATTTCTCTATCTGGTGCCGGAAAGTTGGGACGCCATGCCCAAACGCCGAATGTCGTCCGATGAAAGGCGCGAGCAGATCCTTGAGAAGGCCACGGAGGTATTCGCGGAATTCGGCCTGGACGGTGCGAGAACAAGGCAGATAGCCAAAGCGTGCGGGATCAACGAAGCCCTCCTGTACAAGCATTTCGCGAACAAGGAACAGCTCTTTATGGAGGTGCTGAGGCGGATGCACGTGCAGTACGAGGAAGAATGGCGAACTGCAACCCACGATGCATCAAACGCCCTGGAGGATCTTGGCGAGATCCATCGAAACCAGGTCGAGGTCCTGTACGGGAATCCGTGGGTATGCTCGTGCATATTCCACGGGGTAGCAGCAGCCACAAGGAATGAGCGCCTCAGGGAATATGTGAGTCCCTGGCTTGCTATGGCCCGCGAGTATGCGGAGGTAATCCTGAAAAGGGGAATCGAGGACGGCTCGATTCGCGCGGATATCGATTCGGATGCTGTGTCGTACTGGCTGGTGGCCTTCGCGTGCCTGATGCACCTGGTTGTCGTTCTTGGCCTTGAGGAGTTCATGCCGCCGGAGAAGGCCATCAGGGTATTTTCCGATTATCTGAGCGGCATCGCGTCCGAGCGTTTGAAATCCGGGGATACAGGCGATGATGAAGGGCATGAGCGTGATGGAGATGATTGGTGAGCCGAAACCCCGGGGAGACCGAAATGCAAAAAATCCGAAAATCCACGGTTTGGGACTTGACAAGTAGGCGTTTACTTGCTAAATTCCCTTTTGGGTTGAGAGGTTGTCGGCCCTTGAATTATTAACTTAGGCCTTTCCCTGCACTACCTCCTATAAGCCCCCGCCGCCCGGCGGGGGCGCCTGCATTTCAGGATGTCTTCATCCGCCCTCAATCCTTCAGGTTTCCTGAGATGCCGATGGGTTCGGGACCGGTTGCGCACGCTTCTTCCTGGATCTTCGGAAGATCATCCGTCCACCCAGAGCAAGCAGAATGATAATCACCGCCGCGGTCAGCCAGGGAAAGACAAGCCCGACAATACCAGCCACCGCCGTCGTGCCGTCCTCCGCCGCGCTAAGGGCCGTATTCGCCACGCCTCCGGTAACGGCCGTTGAGAATAACCTCAGTCCGGCCTTCAGAGTCTGAACCAGCCCGGCTATTCCAGCGCCCGTGATTATGCCGATCACCGTGGCGACAAGCGGATCCATACCCTTTATAAGACTGGTCGCCGCCAGCGCTCCGGCGACCGGTCGGACGATAACTCCGGCGCTGTCCAGCGCGTGATCCACAGCGGGGATCTTGTCGCCGAGGATTTCAAGCACTGCGGCCAGTCCGAAGCAGATAAGGGAAGTGTACGACATCATCCACTCGAAGCCCGGCGCGACGGTTATCATCCCGGCTTTCGCTCCCAGCGCTATAACGAAAAGAGGCAGAAACGCTCTCAACCCGCAGGCTGCGGCGAGCGAGAAACCCATAAGGATGGCAAACGCGATCTCGTAGCCGTTCATGGAATCATTACTCCGGAAGGTTGCTGCATGTTTCCATTGTACTCGATAATAAGATTAGGCGGGACGCTTTTGGTTGCTCCATCCGGGAGAAATGCATGAACATGACTGATGAGACATCCGCCGATCACGAAAGCACAGGCGAGGGAACACCGCCGGTGGTCCTTGCGGCAAGCGGGATGGATCCGACCGGCTCCGCGGGACTGCTCGCGGACGTTCGGGTGGTGCACTCGCTCGGATGTCATCCGTGCGGGGTGGTGACCTGCGAGACTGTGCAATCGTCGCAGGGACTCACTGGAATTCAACCTTCCCAGCCGGAGATGCTCAGGGAGCAGCTCAGCGCGATTCTCGATGACTTGCAGATAAGCGCGGTCAAGATCGGCGCACTGGCTTCGCCCGAGACTATTGAGATCATCGGGCGCGCTCTTAGAGTAATTCCGGACGTTCCTGTCGTTCTCGATCCTGTCTTCGAGCCGACCAGGGGCCGGTCCTTCCTGAACGGAAAAGAAATATGGGCGCTTGCGGAACAGCTGCTTGGGCAGACGCTCGTGGCAACCCCCAATGTCCGGGAGCTTGGGACGCTGGCCAAGGTCGAATTTGACCCGGATGACGATGAAGCCATCGTTCACCATTCATCGGCATGGTTCGCTGCGGGTGTTGAGGCGATCCTGGTAACCGGTCTGAGACGGGATGCGGGAATGGTTGACCGATTAATACGAGTCGGACCGGACCAGCAGACAATAGTCACCGATATCGCCCATCCGCTGCATGCGGTGGGGGAGGTGCATGGGACCGGCTGCATTATCTCCAGCGCGATCGCTGCCCATCTCGCGCGGGGAGAGAAGCTGGTGAGTGCGATAAGGCAAGCGTCGGTGTACACATCCTGTGCAATCGAGAAAGCGCGCAAATTCGGAAGCGGCGCATCCTTCTGGATCCGAAGCGGGTAAGAACCGCGATGGTCGGCAGTAAGCGGGGTACCACCCTAGTTGTTTTCGGGGCATGTTTCGCCGAAGGCAGCCTCTTTGAAGCCGCTGAACAGGCATCTGAAGCAGTACAGCGAGGTTTGCCAGATTATGAAAAGATCGAGCGCAAGGCTGTGCTTGCGCACGTAGAAGAGGTCGTACCGCAGCTTGTCGCGCATGTTAAACGCGTCTTTTTCCTTGATCTGCGCCAGTCCCGTAAGTCCCGGCTTGACCAGGTGCCTCAGGTTGAACAGCGGGTAGTCCCGGTTGAATCTCTGAATGAAATACGGCCTCTCGGGGCGGGGACCCACAACGCTGAACTCGCCCTTGAGCACATTCCAGAACTGCGGCAACTCGTCGATCTTGGCTTTCCTGATGAAGCGACCCACCGGCCCCAGACGCTTGTCGCCGTTGATCGGCGTCAGCTTCGGCCCGTCCTCCTCCGCATCCACCGGCATGCTCCTGAGCTTGTAGACGGTGAGTATCTTCCCATGACGTCCGACTCTCTGCTGCCTGTAGAAAAACGGTCCCGGCGCCTCGCGCTTCATCAGCCATCCGCACACCAGGAGCCACGGGATTCCAAGGAAGAGGAAAACCAGAGCGAAGAAGATGTCGATGAGTCTCTTGGCGGCGTGATATATCATGCCCTGCCTGCTTACGGTTATTCCGCTGCGCCAGTACTCAAGCTCATCGGCGAAGATGAGCTTGTCCCCGTTCTGCACGACAGGCCCGCTCTCCTTCGGAGCTTCCTCGACGGCCGTCGCCGAACGCTTCATTTCCGGATGTACAGTGGCCATTTTGGTTCCATCACCCGGCGTCCGTTTCGGGTGTCCTCCAGATGCTCACCCTTACTGCCCTTGCGTCCGCGGTCACCGAGTGCCGCGACTCCTCTCCCAGGTATATCACCAGAATCACTACCTTATTATCGGACGAACCTTCAATCAGATTAACCCGCTCGACCGGTGGCACATTCAGTGTTACGGAATTGTCGATGGAAGCGCCGGGGTCGAGACGGGCGTCCGGTAGTCTTACAAGCAGTCTCGGCGGATCGGTTGCGCTCGATGTGCTGAACGCGGCGGGACGGTCCGTTATCACTTCCACCGTCACCGCGTCATCCGATGCGCTCACCGACATGTCGAGGACCTCAAGAAGTTCCGGTCCCTCGACCTGCCCGTCACCCGATCCTGCAATCCCCGTGCCTTCCGGCTCTTCGACTTCCTCTTCAGGCTCCGGTCCTATCAGAGTGAGGATGTTCTCGCCTTCGTGCCGCTCGTTGTCATCCGTCGTTCCGTCCAAATCGGCCGTATCACTCTCAGCCTGAGAGGAATCCGACTCACTGGATGACACTTCCTCACCTGCTCCGGGTTCAAATTCATCCTCGCTGCCTGTGAAATCCGCCCAGGACTCCCAATCGAACTCATTCGGCTCAGGCGGTGTGGCACCGAGCTCCCGCTCGATACGCCTGAGACTCTCGCGGAGCGTAGGGTTCCCGGGACAGTAGCCAAGACCGATCTCGTACTGAAAGCGAGCCGCCTCGAGATTCCCCAGGCGCTCGTCCAGGCTCCCGAAAGCGATGTAGCCCTCGGGATTGTCGGGGAACCGCACGCAGGCGCGATTCAAAGACGCGCGGGCCGACAGGGTATCGCCGACCTGCTCCTGGACCCTGGCCAGAGCGAGGAGATCCTCAAGCTCTGTGTCGGGGTGCCGGGTGACCGCGGTCCATGCGTCCACGGCTTCGAACCACGCCCCGGCTTCCTGTTTTTCAATCGCTATGGCACGCAACTCGTTAATGTCCTCTATTTCGAGCGCGGACTCGGTCGAGTCCGGTAACTGAATCGGCTCCGGCTCCCTCTGGTTGATGCCCGAACCGGCATCAAGGCTGGCTACAACAACTCCCGCATTCGCGTCCTGATCGCCCCGAAGCTTCATCTCGGTATGCGCCCTTGCCGCCGACAGCATCCAGAGGGCACAAAAAAAGGCGAGCGAGACGCCCACCAGAACCCTCGCATCTTGACCGAGTTTTGCCAGTACCGGTATCCGAAACCGGCTCTCCGCCGGCGGGGACCATCGAGCGGGAAGGATGAGCTTCTCGTTGCCGCACTCGGGGCATCGAGATGCGTCCGGGGGAAGGACTGCTCCGCACTCCAGACAGCGCACCCCGTCTTCCTTCCCCGCCTGCGGTTCCCCTCTTGAGACTGTCACGGCCTATTCAGGTCTCCTGACTCACGTCCGCACCCGGTCCCCACCCAAGCCGACCTTCAAGCCGCAATACTCTATATCAAACTTAAGCCGTTCTTAAACCAAGCTTGGCGTATTATAAGCTGCGTTAGGATGGGAGTCAATCCGGGTACGCCCGCGATTTACCGTCGATCCGCATGACATCTCAGGAATGGCGATCCCAGTGGCTTGTTAGCGCCGGTAATATGCGGTACCCTCTTGTCAGGAGGGCTCAGGATATGGGTAGGAAGATAGCGTGCAGTATGTGTAGG
>CAYLVL010000036.1:0-12398 GCA_964387135.1 uncultured Planctomycetota bacterium | reverse complement strand
GCACTTTCGACAAGATGGCGACCGAGATCCGTCATCTCCAGCGAACGGAGGTCCGCGAGGCGGCGGAGCCCTTCAGGAAGGGCCAGAAAGGCTCGAGCGCGATGCCCCACAAGCGCAACCCGATGACCCTCGAACGGGTGTGCGGCCTCGCGCGGGTGGTAAGGGGCAATTTGCAGGTCGCCCTGGAAAATGTAGCCCTCTGGCACGAGAGGGACATAAGCCACTCGTCCGCCGAGAGAGTCATCTTCCCCGACTCCTGCATCATCATCGACTACCTCGCCGACAAGCTGATCGCGATCTTCAGGGACTTGGATATAGATAAAGAGAGGATGCGGGAGAATCTCGATTTGACCCGTGGCGCGGTTCTCTCACAGAGAGTGCTCCTCGCGCTCGCCGAGGCCGGCATGAAGAGAGAGGAGGCCTACCCGATAGTCCAGGCCGCCGCACATAAGGCCATCAGGGAAGGAACCGACTTCCGGGACGAGATAAGGGGAAATGAGACGGTGCAGGAAATGGTCGGCGACAAGCTCGACGAACTCCTCGACTACGACTACTTCATCCGCCACCGGGATGCAGCATTCAAAAGAGCGGGGTTGACTTAGTTATGCAAAAAATAGAGTTTGCCAGATTAGTGGAGGCTCATGATAGCTATGCTCAGGAGCTTCTTTCAAGCAGCAAATTCGCCAACAAGGCTATTTCAGAGGAGGTATTTCTAAGTCAGCGCATCAATAACGCACTGATGGCCTTTCTGGATAAGGACAATCCGCATGCTGCGCTTGCGGTGATGCATTGGGGAATGGTGTCCGCATTCATTCAGACCCTGTTTGTCCAATTCCATGGTTTTGGGATCCATAGCTATGGCTTCTTAAGAAACGCAATAGAATTCCTGGCGATTTACTCACTGGCGCTAAGCAATCCCTCATTAGGCATATCATGGATTACTAATCTGAAGGGGCGACCAGAAGAATACGTTCAGGATAGGGAGAGAGATACAATCAAGTATCTCAAAACTCGACATGGCATCAATGGTGAGTTGTTCCTACGAAATATACACATTCTAAAGCATCCATTTGCGAAAGAGAATGCTGATGAGTTTCGTGCGATCATTAAGAAAGTCCCGGATCCGGATATAGAGCGGGTTTTGTACAGGCTTATGCCTCTTAGTGAAGATGAAAAAGAAAAAAAACAGTGCCGATACAAGATTGCATGTTCCTATGCAACTCATGCTAATTTCGAAGGAATTAAGGGGCTGTTTCAAGAAAGCGAAGGCGGGATAGAACTGCAGCCGTTTCCGCGTGCCGATAGTAAGGAGCATATAATATTCGTGGCGGGGGCGCTGATGGATTTTCACGACGCGAATGTGTGCATTGGCTCAATGACAGGACAATTTGTTAACGGTTGGTCACTGTTGCCTGATGAGTTTCGTGAGGTGAAGCATTATGTGGACTTGTTTTCAGAAGAAGCAGACGAGTGGCCGGCTACCGACCACAGCCGGAGCGTAAGCGGAGGTTGTGGGTGAGTAAGCAGGACTCAAGCGAAGTCCAAAACAAAACACCCGGAGGCTTCTGGCCTCCGGGTTTGCTGATTACTCGTTATGTGAGCTTACGGCCTAGTAGCGGCCTCTGCCGCCGCCGTAGCCGCCGCCGCGACGGTTGTCGCGTCGGGGCTCTCTCGGGCGAGCCTCGTTAACAGTAATCGATCGGCCGTCAATCTCGGTCCCGTTCAGCTCATTCATGGCTGTCTGGGCCTGCTTGAGGTCCGACATTTCCACGAAACCGAAGCCTTTTGAGCGGCCGGTGTCGCGGTCAGTTATTACAGCGGCTGAATCCACTTCGCCGTGTTCAGAGAACATGGCACTTAGTTTGTCGTCAGTCACTTCGTAACTGAGATTTCCAACGTAAATTCTCATTTACTCTCCTGTTTTACCTCGGGGGATCAGTTGTCTCGTTTAAGGGATTCTGTCCGGGGGAGGTTATGGTTGACATCATTATAACATAGAAATATCGAAAGTCAAGTCATATTATTCACGGTGTCAGCAAAAAGGTCGAACGGGCAGGGTGCCGCCCGCAGCCGGAGCGTAGGCAAAGGTTCTGGGTGAGGTAGATGCCTTGGAGGAAAGGGAAAGCGAGCTCGTTATCAGCTACGAGGACATGGTCAAGAGGCTGAAGGAAGATGGCCTGCCATAAGGGTTGCTTCCGACAGTCGCCTGCAGGGGGTCTGAAGGGCATTCCCCCGGCGGATTTGAGGGTGTGGGAGGGGGCCGCGGGGAAACTCAGAATATATCATGTAATCCCCTTGCAAAAAACGCTATAATGTGGTATATTGGCAGCGAATACACTTTTTCACGAACCGACAAAGGCAAACCCGTCGCGAGGCGGGGGCGCAAAGCTAGAGGTCTTAGACGGTACGATTTGGCAAGACGGCTCGGCTACCGAAGTTCGCTTCGACGCCACCCGTTCGGGGGTCGAGGCTACCGGCAGCCGAATCCCGCGAACAGGTGGCGTTACCGGTTTAGAGACTATCAACTTCACATAGACAACCGCGTGCCGCAAGGCGCGTAGAGCATTTTCCTTCAACATACAAAATACAACTTTGGACGCACGGAGGTTTTGATATGACCAGCATTCTTCGAAACGAAAAGGGACAGGGTCTTACCGAGTACGCGCTGATTATCGCGCTCGTGGCCATCGTGGCCGTTGCCGCGCTGACCCTGCTCGGTGGCCAGATTGATTCCATCTTTGGCGACATCACCACGGAACTTGGCGGCTGAGAGGGCTAGCCTGAGGGCTAGCTACCCTCCTCAGCGGTTTGGGAAGCGGGGGGGGCGATACGCCCCCCCTCGTTTCTTTGACAAGGTCTTGCAGTTTCCGGTTTCTGCCGGGATTCACATACATGAGGTGATGATATGAACGTACGATATCTCCTTAGAGACGAAAAAGGACAGGGACTGACAGAGTACGCCTTGATTATTGCCCTTGTCGCGATTGTCGCGGTTGCGGCTCTGACACTGCTCGGCGGCCAGATCGACACGATTTTCGGCGACATAACAACCGAGCTGGGCGGCGGCGCAGGCTAGTTCCTGTGAGAGACTTCCTCCTGACAGTTGGCAAGCATCCAGGCGGGGGCCGAAAGAGCGGCCCCCGCTTACTTTTGCCCCGAAAACCCGGTTACCCGGTTCATGTTCAGAATCCCACTTTCCCTTTCGATATTACTAATGACTATTAAGTCGCAATCAGTGTTGCCGTGCCCCTGGGGCACGGCAGGGACCGTCTACAAGTCTTAGCCCTCCAGTCGGAGGATGTGTCAATGGCTAACCTGAGACCATTCATAATCGCCCTGGCATTCGGCCTCATCGCCGTTGTCCTGGTCTACTTCTACATCCAGAACATACAATCCGGTGCCGGCACCTCGGAGATCGAGATGGCGAGGGTGGTGAGGGCCACCACCAATATCCCGCCCCGGACCACCATCACCGAGCACATGCTCGAGGAGATCGAGGTCAACGCGGATATTGTCACGCCGGACACGGTAACCGAGCTCGAGGAGATCCTCGGCCAGGTGTCCGTCAGCGCCATTCTCGAGCATCAGATCCTGATGCACGAGATGTTCAGCGAGGAGACCGCGCTGCCGGACCTCTCGCGGATGCTTGAGGAGGGTGAGCGGGCCGTCACCGTCGGCGTGACCGAGATCAGCGGCCTGGGCGGGAATCTCCAGCCCGGCGACAACGTGGACGTGCTCGTCACGATCACCGGCAACGAGGAGGTCGGGGTCGCGAGCACTTTCACGGTGCTGAGGAACGTCGAGGTCATGGCCGTCGGCCAGAATATCGGTTTTGATGAGGAAGAGAACGTAGCCGGCGTTTCCAAGTCGGTGACTCTGAAGGTGAATCCGGAGCAGGCCGAGCTTATAACGCTGGCCAGCGAGGTCGGCAACATCCGGCTGGCGCTGAGGGACCCGGACGACACTTTCTCGCCGATAACGGACGGCACTCCGCTTACCGAATTTGTGACCTACACTCCGACCCGAAGAGAGCTTCAGGAGCAGGCCGAGAGAGAGCGTCAGGCCGAGGAAGAGGCCCAGGCCAGGGAAGCCATGCTTCAGTCGCTGATGTCCGGCAGTGAGTCGGATCGAGAGCAGGTCATGGAGGATTATGGTGACGAGTTCATCGTACTGCCCGAGCCCGGACCGCCGCCCATAGTGATTGAGCTTATCATTGGCGGGGAGTCCCAGATTGTGACTCTCGAACGTGAGAAATGATTCATGGCTCGCTCGCTTTGCCGGCGGGCTGTTTTCAGGCTTTCGTTTATTAAGCCTGATTAAGGGATTTTCAGATATACAAGTTACCCAGGTAAGCGATTTTTACCAACAGACTCAAGGTGGACTTCTACCTATGAAACCCTCAGGCATATACCCGACCCGACTGGCCGGGGCGGTGATGTTGATTCTTCTGCTGATCGCCCCGGAAGCTCTCTGCTCGCAGGCATCCGCGGGGATAACGGCCGTGTCGATTCGCGCGGAGAGCGGCGAGGTGGAGCTTGCGACGGAGGGCGCGATCGAGTACGGCTACTTCCCTCTGTCGGAGCCCGACAGGCTGGTGTTTGATTTCCCCGGAACTCTCCTGACCGCCAACGACGGTGAGGAACTGGTTGAAGAGGTTGCTGGAGCCGGTTTCAGGGAGATCCGCCTGAGCCAGTTTTCGGATGATCCGCCCATAGCCAGACTGGTGTTCTACCTGACCGATCCGGCAACCGCCATTGTGAACTTCGACCGGCTTAACGGCAGGATGGTCATCCGGATCAATACGGCCGATACCAGGCGAAACCTCCTCTTCGGTCAGGAGGACGAGCCGACCGAGCCGGAGATCCAGCCGGCTCAGCCGGAATCCCCCGAAGCTGTCGCGACGGAGCCTGAAGAGGAAGAGATCGTGGAGGTTGAGGTCACAAGCCGACCCGATCCGGAGTCGGTCTATGAGATCGCCTTCACCGAGGTTGATGTGACGATCACCTTCCCCTGCCTCAGTGCGGATGATGTGACGGTGACGCAGCTGCGCTTCCCGGATCGGCTGCATATCAGGATGTTCGCGGCGGGGCCGATCGGCGACGAGCGTCCGCGATTCGAGTCCCTGGCACGTGGCAACATCTGGAATGATGTGGCCAAGCAGTGGGCCAGCTTCCTTGACCGCGATGGCCGCGGCGTAATCGATCTCACGATCTACCTCTACCCGAACGTGGGCTACACTCAGAGCATACTTCCGGGCGG
Organism: uncultured Planctomycetota bacterium; assembly: GCA_964387135.1. Classification (GTDB taxonomy): domain Bacteria; phylum JAJVIF01; class JAJVIF01; order JAPKYR01; family JAPKYR01; genus CAYLVL01. The sequence continues at coordinate 7,139 of CAYLVL010000036.1, read as the reverse complement.
CATCCCGGAGATCAGGCTGTTCCCGGTACCGCAGACGCCGGAGGTTATCCAGTCCATTCCCGAAGCGCCCGCCCCGTCACCGGAAATCGACGAAATCCCGACTGCCGAGCTGGAGGTTTCCGCGTACCCGGAGGAGATAACCGGGGACACGGAAACCGAACCGGTGCCGGTTGAGGAAATTGAAGAAGCCGTAACCACCCAGGAAGCCGTGATAGAGATTCCGGAGCCGGAAGAAACCCAGATCTTCGCAGAGGTTGACACCGGAACCGCCGGGGGTACCGAGCAGGATACAACCGGGAGCGTCAATATCGTCAGCGCTGTCGAGACGATGGAAATCATCGACGACGGCACGCTGGTAAGCGAGCTTCCACCCGTTGCTCCGCCTCCCACCGAAACGTCCGGCACGGTCGGATCCGCCGGGCTTACTGTTCCCGGAACGCTTGGAAGTCTGCCGCTGACGCTGAATCAGAACGATCTCCTCTCAACAGGGATATTCGCCGACTCGATCTACATGAGGGTAGGAGAGGTTATCGTTCTGGATGTTGAGGAACTGGTTCGGGCTTCGCTCGGCAATCCGGCAATAGCCGCACTGAATGTACTCAGCCAGGACGAGCTTCTGGTTACCGCCCTCGCGCCCGGCTCCACCACTCTCCTGACATGGGAGATGGGACGGGGCGACGTGGTCAGTAGGGAACTGAATGTGCTTGATGCGACGGCGATCGACGAGCAGCAGATCAGCGCAGTGATTGGTGATGATGATATCTCAGTCAGCATCCTTATGTCGGGCGAGGCCGAGGGCGCGCCCGGAGTGATCCTTGAGGGAGTCGTGGAGACTGAGGCCGAGAGAGACAGGGCACATTCAATCGCCGCTCTCTATGCGGGCGAGCGGGTTACGAACCTGATCGAGGTCTCAAATCCGCGACAGGTTATGGTCAAGGTGCGGGTTGTCGAGATCGACAGGAGGGCGCTGGACGAGCACCTCTCGCAGTTCTCGGCGGCAGCAAGGGCCGACAACGACGATTTCACCATCGGCATAATCACTGACCTTCTCGATCCGGAGAATCCCGGCGGCGGCCTTATGGATTCCCGCGTCAGACCGGGCATTATCAACGGCGAAGCCGAGGACGTGGTTTTCGATCCCATCGACATGGTGCTGAATGAGCTTGAGACCAATCGCAAGGCCAACATCCTCAGTCAGCCGAATGTTGTGGCGATGAGCGGGCATGCCGCCACGTTCCGAGTCGGCGGCGAGGTCCCATATACCTACCTCAACGAGAACGGAGTTACGGTGGTTGAGTTCAAGGAGTTCGGTATCTCGCTCGACATGACTCCCATAGTGGACAGTCATGACAACATAATGCTGACAATCAATCCGATCGTCCGCACGGTGGACAATGCGCTGGCGATCGCGGGTATCCCCGGCTTCAGAACACGCGAGATGACCACCGAGGTGCAGCTCAAAGCCGGTGAGACGCTGGTTATCGGCGGCCTTATCCAGAATGAGGTCACCCAGATCGTGAGCGAGGTGCCCCTCCTCAGCCAGATCCCCGTGCTGGGCGAGCTCTTCAGGAGCAAGAGGTTCAACGAGGACGAGACGGAGCTGGTCATCTTCCTGACTCCGTATCTTCTTGAGGATGCGATAATGAGCCACCGGATCATGGGGGTAAGCGACCTGGAGGTCGGCACGATACAGTGACTTGAAATTGAATTCTGAATGTTCAGGGGCGATCCTGAGAGGGATCGCCTTTTTCCATGCCGTTTCGCGGACTGGGCCGGAATAGACGACCTCAATTATCAGGCCGGGAAGCCGGGAAGCGCTAAAGCTGTTAAAGAATCCGGGGGCGGACGTCTCGATAATATAGCGTGGGCGAACGCTCGGCGCTTGACCGCATCGTGTTGCACCCCGCTCCGGGCCATCGCCCGATTCAGAGAGGTGAGCCGTGGCACTGACTGAAGAAATAACCCTGATGATCGTTGACGACAGCGAGGAGATGCGCGAGACGCTGAAGACACTCCTCACTTTCAATGAGAAGATCAAGGTGGTGGGGGAGGCCGCCGACGGCAAGGAAGCCGTTGAGAAGGTGGTCGAGCTCAAGCCGAACCTTGTCTTGATGGACATCAACATGGGGGTTATGGGCGAGTCGGACGGTCTCTGGGCCACGCAGGAGATCAGCGTAAGGCAGCCCCAGACCGGGATTATCATCATCAGCGTGCAGGACGAGCCGGAGTACATGCGGAAGGCCATGTCGGCGGGCGCCAGGGACTACCTGGTCAAGCCTTTCGACTCGGACGAGCTGTTCAAGACGATTGAGTCGGTGGCCGAGCGCGAGAGGCTGATGTGGAACAACATGCCCGCCGAAGCCCGGCCGCAGACACAGAAGTCGCAGGGGACCGGGAAAGTCTTTACGATATTCAGCCCGAAGGGCGGGGTTGGAAAAAGCGTCATCACCGCGAACCTTGCGGTCGAGGTGAGAAAAAGGACGCGTGCGCGGGTTCTGATCGTGGACCTCGATCTCCAGTTCGGCGACATCGCCCTTCTTCTCAACGTGGCGCCTAAGTCGACGATCGCCCACATCGCCGAGCTGGCTCCCAATCCGATGGACGCGGATTTCCTCGAGGCTCACATCTCGGATTCATCCACCGGTGTCAGGATTCTTGCGGCGCCATTGAAACCGGAGTATGCCGAGGTGGTCACCCCGCAGATCGTGGCGCAGGTCCTGTCGGTGGTGAAGGACCTCTACGATTATGTGTTTATCGACACGGTGCCTTCCTTCGGCGCGGAGGTCCTTGAGGCGCTGGATATCTCCGACGGCGTCTTTCTCGTTGTAGCTCCCGACTTCCCTGCGCTCAAGAACGTCACTCTTGGAATAGCGGTGATGGACACGCTCAATTACACCCAGGACAAGGTGCACCTGATTCTCAACCGATCGCAGAGCCTCTCGTCCATCCGGCTCAAGGATGTGGAGAAAGGGCTTCAGCGGAATGTCCTGGTCGAGATTCCCTCGGACGGCGAGGTTGTAGTAGGCAGTGTGAACAGGGGACAACCGCTCGTGCTCAGTAACCCGTCATCGCCGGTAGCGAAGGCTATCGGCGAACTCGCGGCGATGGTCATTGGCGACAATGATGAGGACGGGGATCAGGAGGAATCCCACGGAAAGGGTCTGCTGGGAGGCATATTCAAGAAGCGGTGATAGAAGAGACGGTCAAATCCACGGAACAGCCCGCCAACAGGCGGGCCTTTTCCGTTTCAGGTTTGATGAGTGCTTCAGCCATTAACGGCCTGATGCATGGTATCCTTTCGCGATCAAACCGCAGGATGTTATCCATGCTTTGTCGATCCAACGCGCTCGCGGGCCTGATAATGTCGATTCTGCTCCTGTCTGTGATAACAGGCTGCGGGGATGGCGACAGTCCGATCGAGCCCGGGCAGGATTTCGCGACCCTGACGCTTGAGTACACGGAGGTCCTCTCGTCACCGCCGATATACGCCCGCGATTCCCAGGTCACTATCAGTCCGACTACCGGGGAGATTTTCTGCTGCTGGTGCAGGGATATCGGCGAAGGCACGGAGGTGGTCTGGCGCAGGGGAACTCCCGGCTCGTTCTCCGTGGAGGAGCCGATCACCGAGGTGGACGATGTCAGATCGTGGAATCCGTCGCTCCTTGCCGGCCCCGACGGTCGAGTGCATTTTGCGTACATGGATCAGAAGATCGACGGGAAGCAGAAGGAGATCTACGCGAAGACATGGACGGACGGCGTGTGGGGTCCCGAGAAGCACCTGAGCCTTTATGATGGCTGGACCGGCTGGGATCCTGACGTTGCCGTTTACCCCGACGGTCGTCCGGTTGTGTGCTGGTTCGACCACCGATTCGGGGTCCAGCACGAGATACTCCTGCGGATCGGCGACGGTCTCGGTTTCTGGTGGCCCGATGTGCGCCTGACAAACGACCACCACTGGCAGTATTTCCCGGACATCGAAATCGACTCAAGGGGTGTGGTGCACCTCTCGTACGTGGATACGCGCGAAATTCCTGATGAATGGGAAGACCCTGACCATTACGCCGAGGGCAAAAATCTTGAAATTTACTACCGGCAGTGGAACGGCGACGGCCCCGGTCCCGAAGTGAGGTTGACCAATACCGGCTTGAGGAGTATCGCGTCACAAATCACGGTCGACAGGCTCCGAAGGGCGCACGTGATCTGGCTCGATGAGAGCTCCGCCGGATACTACCGGCTTTACTACACCAATGTCGATGCAGGGGCCGGGGGAGGAATGCATGAGGTCTCGGATGACGGAACAAGAGCCGACCTGTCGTCGATAGCGAGCCTTGGAAACAGAGTATTCGCGGCATACTCCGAGTACACGGATCCGTACGGCTCGACAACGAGCGAATGCCGTCTGAGCGTGAGGGAGATTCTTCCGGACGGTCGGACGGGCACGCCAACGGTGCTTGCGTCGTCAGGAACCAACCTGCACTCGCGGATCGCAGCCGATGAGCTGAGAGACATGCTGTGGGTGATCTGGATGGAGTACACCTCGGGCGACGAGATGCTGATCGAGGGCGAATCCCGGATTCATCTTGCGGGGATACGGGTGACGAAATGATCCGGGGACGGCATCGAGATTAAATCGTATTAAATTGTATTATCTTCTTTCATCAAATCCCCATTAAACATGATATAGGGGCGTGGCTCGATACTATAGCAGCGGGAAAAACCCGCTCCGGAGGATTACGCGTATGTCCTTGATGAGCCGCATTCGTCTGGAGCAGCAGTCACGCTCCCAGAAAGGTACGGGAGAGGGTTCAAAAGCCGGGCGATCGGAACGCGGTGGGCGGACGGACCCGTTCAAGGAGCTCAAGAGCCGCATTCACACCGAGATCATCCAGGAGGTCGATCCGCAGCTTCTCGACACCCGAGATAATACGGACATAGTCCGTCAGACGGTTGAGAACATCATCATCGAGAAACTGGCCCAGGAGGAGAAACCGCTCAGTCGCTCGGAGAGGGAGATGATCCTGAGCGATCTGATGGACGAGGTGCTCGGTTACGGGCCGATTACCAGGCTTCTGAACGATCCGACGGTTACAGAAGTCATGGTGAACGGTCCGGAACAGGTGTACTGCGAGCGCAACGGCAAGCTGACGCTCACTGACATCATGTTCTACGACGACAATCATGTGCTTAGGATAATCGAGAAGATCGTGTCACCGATCGGGCGTCGAATCGATGAGTCGACGCCTATGGTCGACGCGCGTCTTCCCGACGGCAGCCGTGTTAACTGTATCATCCCGCCGTTAAGCCTGGTCGGTCCCACAATCACCATTCGTAAGTTCTCCAGGGACCCGTTTACGGTGGACGATCTCATAAGTTTCGGCACCATGACCCGGGAGATGGCCGACTTTCTCAAGGCATGTGTTGAGGCGAGGCTGAATATCGTAGTCTCAGGCGGTACCGGTTCCGGTAAAACGACCACGCTGAACGTGCTCTCGAGCTTCATCCCCAATGACGAGAGAATCGTCACGGTTGAGGATGCTGCCGAGCTTCAGCTCCGTCAGGAGCATGTTGTGACGCTTGAGAGCCGCCCTCCCAATATTGAGGGCAAGGGCGCGATCACCATTCGGGACCTTGTGAAGAACTGCCTCAGGATGCGCCCCGACCGTATAGTCGTCGGTGAGTGTCGTTCGGGCGAGGCCCTCGATATGCTCCAGGCGATGAACACCGGTCATGACGGCAGCCTTACCACCGGTCACGCCAACTCCCCGAGGGACATCCTCAGCCGACTCGAAACCATGGTTCTCATGGCGGGCATGGATCTCCCGGTGCGGGCCATTCGCGAGCAGATCGCCAGCGCGATCCATCTGATCGTCCAGCAGTCGAGGATGAGGGACGGTTCCCGTAAGATCACTCACCTTACGGAAGTGGCCGGTATGGAGGGCGACAAGATCACCCTTCAGGATATCTTCACTTTCAGGCAGACCGGCGTGGATGAGAGCGGGCACGTGATGGGGGAGCACCTGCCTACGGGTATTCTGCCGAAATTCCTCAACATCGTTGACGCTGAGGGTATCGAGCTTTCCCGTGAGATCTTCTTCCCGAAGGGCGGAATGAAGCTCTAGGGAATACTATGAACCGGAAGAGGACAGAAAGATGACTTTGCCTTTGGTGTTGGGTGCAGTTTTCTTCGCGATCGCGGTATTCGGCTGGGCGATCAGCCAGGCGATGGTTGCGCGCTCCGCGTCAACCGTCTCGGGCCGTATCGCCAGCTTCGTGGAGAAAGTTGAGAAGGAGACCAAAACCGCGCGGCGGACGGAAACAAGCGGGGAGGACGAGAAGAAGGTCGACTTCTGGAGCGAGATCGATCAATTGATCGAGAAGAAGACCTTCGTCCAGAAGATGATCCTTGAGTTCCAGAAGGCCGATCTGAAGCTCCGGTACAGTGAATACGTGGGGCTCTACTTCCTCGTTACTCTGGTTCCCGGCATCATCGGGTACATCATCACGAAGAATATCGGCGGTTTCCTGATGCTCGGGGTCCCGGGCCTCGTAGTGCCGCGATTCTACGTAGGGTTCCGGCAGATGCAGAGAATCAAGAAGATCGACAATCAGCTTGTCGACGCCCTGATCCTGATCTCCAACTCGCTGAAGTCGGGCTACAGCTTCCTCCAGGGCATGGAGCTTGTCGGGGAGGAGGCGCCGAACCCGATCGCGGGCGAGTTCAGGCGAATGCTCAGGGAGACCAATCTGGGCTATCCGCTGGAACAGGCGCTGGACGGTCTCGCGGAGAGAGTGCCCTCGGAGGACCTTGATCTGGTGGTTACGGTAATCAAGATCCATCGCCAGATCGGCGGCAACCTCGCGGAGATCCTCGACAAGATCGTGCATACCATCCGCGAGCGAATTCGCATCAAGGGCGAGATCAACACCCTGACCGCCGGATCCAGGGCCGCATCGCAGCGCTCACCGCCCAGGGCAAGCTGCAGGGAATCATCCTGACGCTGCTGCCCGTCGGCATGGCAATCGGAATCTACATGATGAACCCCGAGTTCATGATGCCCCTGTTCACTACCATGATGGGCAAATTGATGCTGGGAGCGGCATTCATACTCCAGATGATGGGCGGGTTTATGATCAAGAAG
>CAYLVL010000035.1:10452-12724 GCA_964387135.1 uncultured Planctomycetota bacterium | reverse complement strand
GTGCTTGGCTGGGACTTCAGCTCGCAGGCCGGACTTGAGGGGAAGGTCGGCTACTTCGGAGAGAACTACTGGGGCACCGCGCTGTTCTACTGGTATTTTGAGTGATGTGATGCATCCGGCGAATCGCAGGAGCAAGGAATCAATGTCACAGAGGTGCAGGGCAAAAGTTGCAGGTGAAGATGTCGCTCCGGTGCAGGAGAGCTTCGAATTGCTGGTCTCTGACGAATACGAGTTGGTCAAGCCTGTACCGGTGCGTGTTTACCACTATGACGATGGGACGGTAGTGATATCATCCCCTGGGCTTAACCTTCCTCGACAAGTCGGGCGTCAAGCGTGTAGGGACAATTGTGCCCAAAGGTCGGGGTGATCTGCCTCCGGGAACTCTCACGCAGACAAGAAACCAGGTGAGACTCGATAAGAATCAATTCGAAGCCGCTGTTGCATGCCCTTTCGGTAGCGATGATTATCAGAAGCAGATCAAGGTGCTCGTAGACTCAGGCAAGCTGTAAAATAATCCCCCCTTCCATCCCCCTATCCGTTGCGCTATCATGCTCTCTGCGGATTTCCGTTTCCCGGGTTGCTGTCTGAGGTCCCATGAGGAATCCGTACTGGAGCGCTTATGGGTTTTTCCAGCCAGATGCTGGCTTTGATTCTGATCATCCTGGCATTGATGTCCGTACTTGTGCTCCAGTTCATCCGCAGACGCAGCAAGTAGACCGTAAAGGTGATCGCATGGCGTTCTCGCTCGCACCGGCACAGCTCAAAGACGAACCGAATGTCGATACCGACGATTTCTGGCTCAACATGGGCCCGCAGCACCCGTCCACACACGGCGTGCTTCGCGTTCTCATCCGCATGAACGGCGAGATCGTCCGGGAGGCAGTCCCGTACTTCGGCTACCTCCACCGCTGCTTCTCCAAGAAAGCCGAGAGTCTCAAGTATGCCCAGGTCGTCCCGTACACCGACCGATGGGACTACCTCGCGTCCATCTCGAACAACATGGGCTACTGCCTCGCGGTCGAAAGGCTGATGGGCCTGGAAATCCCGCGACGCGCCGATCTTATCCGCGTGCTCGCATTGGAGCTCCAGAGGCTTGCCAGCCACCTCCTTTGGCTCGCCTCATTCGCGAACGACCTCGGCTCGACCACCATGCTCATGTACTGCATGCGCGACCGCGAGAAGATTGTCGACATCTTCGAGATGATGTGCGGCGCGCGCCTGACCTACCACTTCATCCGCATCGGCGGCGTGATGAGGGACTGGGACGAGCGCATGGACGAGGCGTGTCGCAGGCTTATGGACGAAATGCCGAAGCGGATCAACGAGTATGAGGACCTTCTCTCCGGCAACGAGATCTTCCGCATGCGCGTCGAGAATGTCGGCTATCTCTCGCCGGAGGACGCTGTTGCGTACGGCGCTACCGGTCCGTATCTCAGGGGCTCGGGAGTCCCGTACGATCTTCGCCGCACCCGCCCGTACTCGCTTTATCCCGAATTCGAATTCGAAGTGCAGACATCCGACCGATGCGACTGCGCCGGACGGTACGACGTGCGTCTCGGCGAGATGTACGAGTCGGTCGGGATTGTCCGCCAGGCCCTCGACAAGTTGAAGGATGAGCCTCCGGGCGACGTCATCTCGCCCGATCTGCCACGCATCATCAAGCCCCCGGCAGGGGAGGTCTACTCCGCCATCGAAAGCCCCCGAGGCGAGCTGGGCGTCTATCTTGTCAGTGACGGCACGGATACCCCGTACCGCGTCCAGTGTCGCGCCCCCAGCTTCGTCAACCTGACCAGTCTCAATCTCGCGGGCTCGGGACAGTTGATCGCGGACTTCGTCGCGGTTCTCGGCAGCGTGGACATCGTCCTGGGTGAGGTTGACAGATAGCTTAGCGTTTTGTACTATCTGGTTTCTCTTAGCGAATTACACTAATAAAACCTTGACAAATGAGCGGGATGGAGGTAGAATTCAAGAGCAGGAAACTCCAGAAGGTTTTCAACTCTGAAAAGGAGTTGCGGATCAAGTACGGACCGGGGAACGCAAAGAAGATCGTGCAGCGAATGGCGGAGCTGCAGGCCGCTGAGACTCTGGCTGACATGCACCTGTTCCCGGCAGCCCGTTGCCACGCGCTGAAGGGTAAGCTCAAAGGCCGGTATGCGGTGGATCTGGTCCATCCAAAGAGGCTGATCTTCGAGCCTGCGAACGATCCTGTGCCTCTGGATGCGGACGGCAATGTGGACATTGCCAGGATAACGAAAATTAGGGTGGTGGACGT
>CAYLVL010000035.1:0-10442 GCA_964387135.1 uncultured Planctomycetota bacterium | reverse complement strand
GACGTCCTGGATTATCACTGATTTCGCCATGGCTGAGAAGAAGACATATCTTTACGATCCCGACTATGCCGTGCCTCCCGGTGAGACACTTGCCGAGACGCTTGAGCATCTTGGTGTTTCGCAGGCTGACCTGGCGAGGCGCACAGGCCTTCATCAGGTCACGATCAACAAGATCATCCACGAAGGGGAGCCGATAACTCCGGAAACAGCTCTGAAACTGGAGACTGTTCTCGATGTACCTGCGCGCCTGTGGAACAACCTCGAGAAAAACTATCGCGAAAGGCTTGCCAGACTCGATCAGAAGGAACGGCTCAGGGAGGATTCACGATGGATAAGAGAAATCGGTATCCCGGTCGGCGCAATGGTCAAAGAAGGAGAAATCACCCGCCACGAGGATGAAGCCGACACAAACAGGGAGGTCTTCGAGTTTCTTGGTGTTGCTTCACGGGAAGCATTTCAAGAGACATATGCGCAATGGGCTGTCTCATTCCGAAAGAGCGCTGCCTTTGAATGCGCAATCGGAGCGCTTGCTGTCTGGTTGAGAAGAGGGGAAATCCGGGCTCGGGACATTAAATGCGAGCCTTTCGATAAAGCCGATTTCAGGGCAATGCTTGAGTCAGTTCGCTCTCTGAGTCGGGGGGAACCCTCCGACTACCTGATTGAGCTTCGGGAGCAATGCGCCCGGAGCGGTGTTGCCCTGGCATATACTCCTGGTCTGCCGAAATTCCCCGTCTGGGGCACAAGCCGCTGGCTGAGCAAGGACAAGGCCCTTATCCAACTGAGCGGTCGATACCGGAAGGACGACCATTTCTGGTTCAGTTTCTACCACGAGGCCGGACATATCCTCCTGCATGGGAAGAAGCTGGTGTTTCTCGATGGCAAAGACAGAGATGTAGAGGGTCGGGATGAGGAGCAAGCGAACAGGTTTGCGATGGACATGCTCATCCCAAGGGCAGACCTAAGGGAGATCAAGCTGGCCCTGGAACGGCAACCTCCAATCGACGATCAGGCAGCCTTGATTCAGGAGTCCGCTAAGAAGCTCGGAATTGCGCCCGGCATCGTTGTCGGAAGACTTCAATACGAAGATCTTGTGCCCTTCCGCTCGTCTCTTAATCGGCTGAAGCGTGATGTGGTTGTCTGCTGAGGTTGCAGGATAATCGCGCCCTAGAACTCCATCATGCTGCATTCCGCGACCTGCATGTACAGCACCTCGTCCAACAGATCAATGTCCTCGTACTGGTATTGCTCGGCCCGGAGCAGATCTAGGGTCTGGTTGGGCGGATTATGGTTCATCCTCGCATACGGGCACTCTCCCAGCACCGCGGCGTTCACCATTTCTATTGCATGCCTCACGAAAAAGCGATCGAAAGCGTGATCCATGTCGCTCTGAATGCGGAAATACGGCGCCCGGATTCTCGGCTGGTAGGTGATCGCTTCCCTCACATCCCAGAACTCATCGTCGCTCATATCGTGTCCGCCCCAGATGTTGACCCAGAACGGATCGTTGTTCTGGGTTGACGTGACCCGATCATGCGCACCTTCAAGATCAATGTAGAACTTCACGGGTAGCAGCGGATAAGTCGCGAGTGTACCGGCGCAGACAGTCACTCCCCATGACGATGAAACCAGCCCGACTCCGCACGGCAGGACGTCGGGACGGTTCGCGCAGTACAGGATCACTGTCCGAAGATCCTGCTGATGCACCGGGCCATAGTAGTCTTCCTCTCCCTCTGACCTCCCGCGTCCCTGGAAATCGAAGTCCACTACCACAAATCCCGCCGCCGCCCAGTGTTGCGAGCTGCTCCGTCGCCACGGCACCTGCCATACTTCGCCTTTCATCTTCCCGCCCGGAACCAGCACAAGCCCGTGACAGGGCTTTTCGGCCGACGACCATACCGGTCGATGAACGTTGATATATAGCTGATTCCCGTTGGCGCCTGTAAGGTAAAGCTCTTCCTTGACTATCTGGTTGGGCTCCAGGATGTCCGGGTACCAGCGGTAACTCTCGGGAGGTTCTACCGGTCGACGGACGTGGTAATGCCCGTCGGCAGGCTGTATCGGGGTCCATTTGACCTGGGATACAAAGCCGCCTCCCTGGGTCGGGTCGTGGTCTGGAAGAACGGCTGTGGAGCCGCACCCCAGGATAGCTCCCCCTATTCCCAGCACGAGCGCGATCAGAATTGCTGAATGCGTTCGCATGCTAAATCCCTATAATGATATCACGCTGTCTGCGAGTTCAGGTAGGGGGGACTCCAAAAAAATTATGCGAAGTACCGGGTGATTCCGTCAGCGTCAACCTTCAACGCTCGGCTTCAGCATCCGGACATAAGCTTCGTAGACTTCCGTCGAGCGGGTGTCTCCCGCATTCCGCGCATCGTCAAGCCGCTGCCTGGCCAGCTCCAGGGCCTTTTCATTCTGCTTCCACTCCAGAAGCTCCTCAATCGTCTTGTCCCGCCATTCATCCAGCACGCCGAATGCCGATGCTTCCGCAGGCGACGGCATTTGCCCGGATGAAGTGAACGGTGTCACAGAGACCCCGTCTGATCTGCTTGCTTTTTCCCTTTCCATGAGATAAGCGGACCTGGATTTCAAATCGTCCAGATTCTTCGCTTTCCTGTAGAGCTTCTGCATGCGTGTGGAGTTGATCAGAAACAGAAGCCAGACCAGGTGCATGATGCCCGGAGCGAAGAAGAATCCGATGAACCAGAGGGTGGGCTGACCGAATCTGCGACCCGCGAGCTCGGACAGGACCCAGCTCAGAACGCCGTTTATCAGAACGTAGAGTATCACCCAACCGGCGATTACCACGACATCCGACATTGTTGAAACCAGGTTCATCTGCGTCTGCGCCCGCCCGGAGTTACGATATCCCCGCCCGGCGATTCCAATATACTCCCGATCTGCTATAATCCCAAACCTGACCGCCCTGGTCGATTCCGGAACCGCAGGAGACCGTATGAGCCAGAAGAAGAGCAAGGACAAGGCGCCCGTGCCCACTCGTGACGACAAGCTGCCGTACGAGCGCGATCCTTCCATGGACCCGCTGCCCAGACCGATTGGCGAGCCCAGGAAGATGGTCCTGGTCACCGGACATAAGGGACAACTCGGACAGGCGCTTATGGATCTCTTGCAGCCCTATTATCGCGTCGCCGGTGTGGACCTGGACGAGATGAACATAACTGTTGCCGAGGAGGTCGCCGGAACCTTCTATCTTCACCAGCCCGACATAGTCATCCACACCGCAGCCATGACCGATGTTGACGGCTGCGAGCTCGAGCCGGAGAAAGCGATCAGGGTCAACGCGCTGGGCACCCAGAACCTGGTCATAGCCGCCGAGGAGTTCAACTCGGTCTTTGTTCACCTTTCCACAGACTACGTCTTCCCCGGGAACTCCACCACTCCCTACAGCGAATGCGACCCGACCGGTCCGATCTCATGGTATGGCAAGAGCAAGCTCATGGCCGAGAATTTCGTCCGGAACATGCTTCTCAGGTACTTCATCATCCGTACGAGTTGGCTTGTTGGCGTAAAAGGCCGGAATTTCGTGAAGATCATGCTCAAACTGGCCCGTGAAAAAGATGAGCTGACCGTAGTAAACGATCAAAGAGGCTGCCCGACCTTCGCCGACGACCTCGCGATGGCAATCCGTGAGATGATTGAGACCCCGTATTATGGCACCTACCACGTAACGAACGCGGGGGAGACCACATGGTACGATTTCGCGGTGAGAATCCTTAAGGAAGCCGGTGTGGATACGCCTGTGCGACCGATCTCCACCGCTGAACTCGGGCGTCCTGCTCCCAGACCGGCTTACAGCGTGCTCTCGGGCCTGCTCTACAGGGAGAGAGGTTTCACTCCCCTGAGGTCATGGGAGGAGGCTTTAATTGATTATTTAAGCAAAATCGGCGAGAAGCCCTCCGACACTTGACAGAGATTGCATTTTCTGCTATTTTTCGGCACCCGTGCGCTTGCACGGTTCCGTTTTATCTGGGGGGGGACAAGCAGAATCATGAGCGGAGTTCCATTACCATCAGGGTTGAAGATACCACGAGTCGAGACTCTCGTCGCGGCTCTTTGCCTTGCCGCCTCCTTAATCGGGGCGGGTTTTGTGTTTATTGGGGGCTTTAGATCGCTTAAAGGCATCTGTCAGGTCACCCTTGAGGCGGCGGAGATCGGCGACAGCTACTTCACCGATGCCGATACAGTGGGCGAGTTTCTTACCGAGCTTGGGATCGAGTACTCGGAATACGATCGGATTGAGCCATTACCCGACGCTCCAATCCGTCCGGGACTGGTCATCTCCTACTGCAAGGCCAGAAGGATTTCAATTGCTGATGCGGGCGAGCCCGAGCGCGAGATTATGTGCCCCGCCGAGACCGTCTGCGACCTCCTCTACGAGCTTGGGCTGGACATAAGCCCGACCGACAGGGTCGAGCCGGACCCGGCGACAGAGCTCGAGGACGGCATGCGTGTCGTCGTTACCAGGGTGGACGTGATCGATGTCACCGCCGAAAGGGAGATCGAGCCCCCGCTGGTTATCGAGGCCGATCCGGAACTCCCCAGGGGCCGGATGGTCGAGGTTTCCCCCGGCGAGCCCGGCGTGGCTGAGGATGTGGTCCGCTACTACTACCGCAACGGCGAGCAGACCGCCCGGGTTGAGATCGGCAGCCGCGTGGTCAGGGAGCCGGAGCAGAGGGTCGCGAGAGTCGGCGTCAGGTCCGTGCCCCCACTCGCGAGTCGTGGCGGCGCCCATAGGGATGTCCTGACCATGGACGCGACCGCATACGACCCGTCCCCGTCCTCATGCTGGCCGTACGCGGACGGACGCACCGCCACGGGGCATATCGCCGGCAGGGGAGTATGCGCGGTCGATCCCGGCGTCATTCCGCTGGGCACCGAGCTCTGGGTCGAGGGCTACGGCTACGCGCTCGCGTGCGACACCGGCGGCGCGATCAGGGGAAACCGCATCGATCTGTGCTTCAATACCCGCGCCGAGGCCATGAGATGGGGCCGCCGCACAGTCCTCGTGTACATCCTGGACTAACCCGCTTCTAAAAACACCATACTTGAATCAGCAAGCATCGGGTAGCAGTGCCGGTAATAGCGTGCAGACCTCCGGGCCTGTTTTTTCAGTTGTGGGATTCGCGCTCCGGCAGATGGCACTCCCACGGGGGCTGGAAGTGCTTCCCCAGCTTCCGCGCCGCACCCGGCGCAGGTTTTTTGTCGGGAAGGAGATCGGTCCCCCAGCCCGAGCGCCCCTGCTCATCTGGATCTCCCTGCCGGCAGAGCCATCCATATCGATGCGCAGAGGAGGACCTTCAGGAAGTCCACGATGGTAAAAGGAGCTATTCCGCTTAGCCAGGCTACACGGATTGCTTCCCAAAGGCTCGCTCCCCCTATCATAGTGATACAGGCAAGCCAGCCCGCGCCGCCCACATAGACAATCGCCACCCCTGCTGCTGCTATGAGGACACCCCGTAGGAAGCCTCGCGCTACCCCCTCGGACAGCCTGCCCACCACCCATGCCGCCGGAAGAAACGCAAGGATATAGCCGAACGAGGGCCCCAGGCACACTGCCGGGCCTCCCACACCCATCGCGAAAACCGGCGCGCCCATGAGCCCAAGGCCGACATACATAGCCACCGACCAGCTTCCCCACCTTGCCCCCAGCAGGAATCCCGCAAGCACCACCGCCGCAACCTGCAGGGTCACCGGTACCGGCGAAAACGGAGTCAGAAAACTGAAACGGGCACTCAGGGCTATAACCAGAGCCATTCCGAAGGAAAGCGCCATTCTCATGGCGAATCGTTGCGGGGTATCGGTCGCAAGGAGGGAAGAAACTCTTGTCCCCATCGATTTCTCCTTTCAGTCAAAGCCGAAGGTCAACAGGATATCCGGAACATCCGCATCAGGCAAGTCAGCAGCCCGGGAAGCTGGTCGCTGATCTGCCCCTTGAGCATCCCACCCGATGAACCTTTCCCACCTTTGACTCCCTCCTTCTTCCAGGCGTAGAATCGTCCTGTTGTGGAGGCTGAATACACCGCACGAGTAGCCGAGAAGCGACCCGTCGCCGAGGCGCAGGTGCTTTTCGTCATGGATGTGCCCACCGACGTCTGGTCGGAGCACATCTACCCGGCGCAGTACGTCGAGCTTGTGCTTGAGGACATGGAGCCCTGGCACGCGACGATCGCCAGCCGTCCCGGCCAGCCGTTCTTCGAGTTTCTAGTCAAGGATGTCGGTGAGCGCTCCCACCGAATCTCATCGCTCGAAGTCGGCGATGAGATCGGCATCAGCAAGCCGAAAGGGAAGGGTTTCCCGCTCCTGGCGCATCGCAAACACAACCTGCTTATGGTCTGCTGCGGCGTGGCGATCTGCGCGATGCGTCCGGTGATCCAGGATGTCATGCTCGCGAGAAGCGATTGGATGCGGGTCATGCTTTTCTACGGTGAGCGTACGGCCGACAGGATCGTCTTCCCGGACGAGCAGGAAAAATGGCGCGAGATGCGCATCGAGACCTTCCTCTCCGCCAGTCATCCGGCGGAGGGCACCTACTGGCGCGGCCACGTAGGCTGGGTGCAGGACCATATCGTCGAGATCATGCCCGAGACGGAGCAGACCGTCGCGTTTCTTGCCGGAAAGCCGGAGATGATCGAGGAGGTCAGCTCGCTTCTGGGAAGAATGAACATGCCGCCCAACCGGGTTTTTCTGAATTGCTAGGGCTGTGCTTCGAGACGCTGGCGCCTACTGCTTCGGGCGGTTCTTGAGGATGTAATTCACGATCCCCTCTGCGATCCTCCACCTCATGTGCAGGTGCGAGCCCTTGTGCTTGTTCATCGCCGTCGACCCGCCCCGTTTCTGGCTGTAGCCGAAAATCCCCACACTATCGACCCCCTGCCCGGGCTGCCACTGGTCCAGAAGGGAAACCAGCTCGTCGTCGATGGAAATTCCCTGCGTCCGCGCGAAGAACACGTTCTCGCAGAGAAAGCAGCAATCGCGCCGAAACACGTCCTTTCTCAGCGATACATCCCTGAGCAGTAGATCGTCGCCGACAATCCCGAAATCGGACTTCTTTCGCGGATCGGCCACATCCTTCGCCCAGTCCGGGATACCATCGCGCCCGACCTTCGAGTGGTAATCCGACCGGTGCCTGTAGCCCGAGAGCCTGCCGGAGATGTCGATCGGCTCTATGTGCAGAGGGGAGTTGTTTTTACCGGGTTCTTCCTCGGTTCTTACTTCTTGGAGCGATTCAAATCCGGGCTCCTCGAGAAGCCTGAAAGCCTTCGAGAAAGTCATCACGCGGTCGATCCTGCCGACCCAGAGGATCTTCCTGACCTGCTCCTTTGATGATACTTCGTTCACGCCGACAATGTAGAGATCGCCATCGGGTTTGTATTCATCGAGACGAGAGAGGAACCTCTTGCGAAGGTCGGTCCGGAATGCCGTCTCGCCGGGACCGAAGAAGATATACTGCTCGTTGACTTCAAATGGGACAACGCCCTCGACTTTGTCGGGACTTCTCATTGACTTGGCTTCGTAGAGGAAAATCTCGGTGTTTCCCATATTGCGCCGGTTTCCTTCCGCGTGATGTGGAAATCATATCACAATGGCTTCCGTATGGAATGGGTGCCGGGGGACATCAGTCCTTGAATATCGCGAGATGGGTTATATAATCGGGGTTCCGCGAGAAAGCGAAAGGGAGATGAGGAAATGACGGAGTTCGTGATTCCATCACGCGAAGCCGGGTACGCCACGCTTTGCGAGTTCACAAAGAACGAGAACCTTATCAAGCACGGCCTGGCGGTAGAAGCCTGCATGAGGGCGCTTGCAAGGCACTACGGCGAGGATGAGGAGAAGTGGGCCACGGTGGGGATTCTGCATGATTTCGACTACGAGCGGTTCCCGGAAATTCCCCAGCACGCTACGGAGGGTGCGAAGATTCTGCGCGAGCGCGGCTGGCCGGAGGATATCGTCACGGCGATTCTCGGACATGCCACCTACACCGGGGTTCCGCGCGAGTCGCTGATGGCCAAAGCCCTTTTCGCCGTTGACGAGCTGAGCGGCTTCATGATCGGCGTCGCGCTTGTCAGGCCCGATAAGTCCTTCAGGTCCATGAAGGTCAAGAGCGTCAAGAAGAAGCTCAAGGATAAGGCGTTCTGCCGTGCGGTAAACCGTGACGAGGTCAGGCAGGGTGCAGAGGAGCTCGGATGGGAGCTTGACGATCTGATTGAATTTCTCATCAATGCTCTTGGCGAGGTCGAAGAGGACCTTGGCCTGGGCGCAGCAGCTACCGGGTGAATCACCCCATTTCGCAGATATGGGCCTACCGATGGTTCATCGCTCCGGGTCTGTGGGCGCCTCACATCCTTTTCTTCGTATCTTTTCTAACGAACCGGGATGCTCCCGCATCTAATTCCAATGGTGGTTATTCGATCCGCATGATTCCATGCTTCCGATGGTAGCCAATCTGTGGAGGTAATCATGAACCGTTGGTATGTTCTGCTTGCGGTGGTATCGCTCATTTTTGCGGGCTGCGCGGACGCTTTCTCAGGGGAAAGCAATCCCGTGGTCCCGGTTACGGATGGAAACGCGGTAGTGGTGCAGTCGAACTCCCCCGCGAATACGCATCTCTGGGGATTCTATGAGGTGGTCATTGATCCTGAAACGGAGACGGTGGCTACAGTGCTCGATCGCAGCGCCATGTACACGGCGAATGTGACCGGCTTTCTCAACAACTCGCACCCCGGGGTGGCCTTCGAGATCAACAGGATTCTGGAAGAAGAGGACTACATCGATATTGACATCGACGTGGCCCTCACCCACCCGTTTCCCGGGCTGACCGAGTACAACGGGTACGATGTCCGCGGCGTCTTCATGGGCGGCGGCGCGGGGTCGCTCGACTACAACGACAGGCTGGTCTATGCGGTCGAAGGTGTGAACCAGTTCATGCTTGCCGATCCGGTCGATGGCAACGGAGCTCCGGACGGCTATACCCGCTGGTTCAACCCGACCGAGTTCAGCCGCGGCGGAATCGAGCTGTTCAACTACATCCCGGGTATCTACGCGTCCTACGGTTTCAAGGGCAACGCCACTCTGAATCCGTACAGGTACTACGCGGATGGTCTGACGACAAACGCCGATTTGTTCGATTTCCTGTCCGAGACCGGAGGACATGGCGTTTTCACTGCCGGCGCGACGAATAAGAGGAACTACTACCTGAGGTTCCCGAACTGGACCGCCATCAAGTACGGGTACGCGGTGATCGCCAACTGGGAAGGTGTGGACGTTCATCCCGCCAATGCTCCGGAAGCCCAGGCAATGAGAATGAAGGTCACGAACGATATCTGGTACGTCGACGAGGACAACAAGGGCGGATCGCTCATCCTCGACTTGGACGTATACGGTTGGGAAAGCAGCCGGGGCGGTCCGGAGGCGTACGACATCATTGTCGAATCCGGCGTCCTTAAGGCCCCGATGGAGTTCGATGGTGGAGAGATCGGAACTTCCGGCGGCGACAATGTCTCGACATACCACATCGAGATTCCCGCCGATAACATCACGGGCACCGAGGGCAACGAGGTCTGGATTATTCTTGAGGCGGAAGGCTACGACTACACGAACGAGTTCGGTCAGCCGAACCTGGCCGATGACGACACGCTGGCCGCGTTTTTCAGGGACGAGCTTTATGTGGCCGATGAGCCGTACAACACTGCTCCCGAGATCCTAGGTATCGAGGACGGGCAGGACAAAGGTGACTACCAGAAGGTGGTGACAATCGGCGCGGTGAAGACCTACTGGGCCATCTTCGAGGACCCCGATCCCGATCAGGAACATGAATTCACCTGGTACGTTCTGGATAACGCCGAGGGTGTGCCCGGTCCGGAGGATGAGGTCGAGATGCCGATTCACTGGACGACATACGGTGTGGGCGATTACTACATCTACGTGGACGTAAGCGATGGGTTGGAGACTACAAGGGGAGGCCCGTACAAAGTCACCGTACTGGAGCTTGCAGGCGGAGTCATAACTTTCGGAGGCACCGGCAGCGAGTACATTACCGGTTTCGCCCTCAATGAGTACGGCGACAAGTACACCGGCGGCTACTTCTTCGATCAGACCGATCTCGATCCCGACGGTGGCGATATCCATGACTCGATGGGCGGTGCCGACATGTGGCTCAGCAAGCTGAGCGCAGACGGCGAATTCATGTGGGGGTACACATGGGGAGCTTCACCGGAGCATGACTACATCCAGGATGTAGCGCTTGACGCTTGCGGCAATGTGTACGCTGTCGGAATCTTCACCGGCACCATCGATTTCGATCCCGGTCCCGGCGTCGATGAGCACACTTCATCCAGCGGCTCAGGTGAGCGTGACGCTTTCCTCATGAAATTCGACCCGTCCGGCAACTACCTGTGGGGACTCTCATGGGGCAGCGACTACAC